>NZ_JAQIBU010000075.1 GCF_027858935.1 Oleiagrimonas sp.
GAACGATGCATTCACCTGTGACGTGCGCCTGTGCGACACTTGCGCGTCATGTTCGTCACAATCGCCAGCCTGTTTGCCATCGCCCTGTATCTGGCCGCCGCCGGCGCGCTGGGTCGACCGCTGCTGAATGGCCGCGCGCCCCTGACACGACCGGCCATGGGCATGGCGACGCTGGCCGTGCTGGCCCATGCCGCGGTGCTGCTGGGCATGCATCGCGGTGCACTGGACCTGCATTTCTTCGCCGCCTTGTCGCTGGTGGCCTGGGTGGTCTCCAGCCTGACCCTGCTGGTCAACCTCTCGCGACCGGTCGCCGGGCTCGGCGTGATCATTTTTCCGTTGACGGCCATCCTGCTGGCGATCGACAAATTCATTGCGCCGCCGACGGCGCCGACCCCGATCGACTGGCAGATCAAGCTGCACGTGACGGTGGCGCTGCTGGCGTTCGGCGTACTCTCCATCGCCGCGGCCCTGGCCATCCTGCTCGCGGTTCAGGAGCGTGCCCTTCGACGCAGCCAGTTTGGCCATTGGCTGCGCGCCCTGCCGCCGCTGACGCTTACCGAAGGCCTGCTGTTCCGCCTGATCCATGCCGGCTTCACCTTGCTGACGCTCACCCTGGTCACCGGCACGCTGTTCGTGAGCAACGTCTTCGGCCAGCATCTGGTGCAGAAAACGATCCTTTCCATCATCGCCTGGCTGGTCTTCGGCGCCCTGCTCTGGGGACGCTGGCGGCATGGTTGGCGTGGCACCCGTGCAGTCAACCTGACCCTGTTCGGCATGGCTGTGCTGGTGCTGGCGTTCTTCGGTACCAAGTTCGTGCTGGAAGTGATCCTGCATCACCCTGTGGTCTAGTCATCGCAACCTGCCCCACTGCCCGGCCTGACTCCCCAAGGCAGCCGGACTTCGACCGGGGCTTTGAATACAATCGAACCCGGCGTGTAATGCAGGAGCCTATACACTTCATGGACGACTCTTTTTTCAACCCGAACCCCCAGATTGAATCGTTTTCGTTCGACAACGGCGAAGCCTGCTACGTGATTGACGATGCGCTGCGTGAACCCGAACGGCTTCGACAATGGGCGATCGAACAGCGTGATGATTTCAAGGATCTCGACTTCACCGCCTATCCGGGCACCTACCTGCTGCCGCCACAGGCGCTCGGCGAAGCACTTCACACGTACTTCCAGAGCCACATCCGCCAACGTTTCGATGTACAGCGCGTACTGCAGATGCAGAGCCGTCTGGCGATGGTCACGTGCCAGCCCGCCGAACTGAAGCCCTTCCAGCGGCTGTGCCATATCGACCAGATGGGTTTGCCCTCGATCTACAGCATCCAGGCCTCGGTGTTGTATCTGTTCGACGACCCCGCCCTGGGCGGTACCAGCTTCTACGTGCCCACACGCAGCGATGTGGAAACCATCGAGCTATTCCGCGACGCCACGTCCCTGCCGACCGAACAGTTCAACCGCAGATACGACATCGCGCCAGGCTATATGAACGGATCGAACCGCTATTTCAGGCGCATCGGCCAGGTGCCCGCCCGATGGAACCGGATGATCTTCTACGACGCCAACATCCTGCACACGGGCGACATCACCGACCCGAGCCGATTGTCCAAAGACCCGTCCCAGGGCCGCCTGACGTTCATCGGGTTTTTCACCAGTCAACGGCATACGGTCTGAGCCGGGTTCCCGGAACGAAAAAACTAGGTTCATCGCGCTTTCCCGGGAAAGGCGTCCTTGATTTTTAGGAAGAAGTAAGCGGAGTCCCGGTAGCCATAGGCCATGCGCTTGATAACCTTGATGCGGTTATTCATGCCTTCCAGGACGCTGGTGTTCAGCCGGTAGAGGGAGCTGGCGACGATGCCTTCGAGATACGGAGCCAACCGTTTGGCGAAGGCGATCAAGGGTGGGAGCTGGCTGTCCAAGGCGAGGCGATGCCATTCGTTCCAGCGGCGGCGGGCCTCGTTCTCGTCGGGCGCATACCACAGCTCCTTGAGCTGGGCCTTGAGCACGTAGACGGTCGTCAACGGCGCGTTGGCGGCCAACAGATCATCGAGTTTGACGGCCTGCTCGTCGGTGAGGTTGCCCCGGTTGCGCAGTAACAACCAGCGGCTGCGCTTGATGACGCGGCGGGCGGACGGGTCGGCCTTGAGAACGTTGGCCTGATCCACGCGGACCCGGTCGATCACTTCACGTCCGAATTTGGCGATGACGTGGAACAGGTCGTAGACCACGCGTATGTTGGGGCAATGGGCCTTGGCTTCCAAATCCATGGCCGTGTTCATGTCCATCGCCACGGCTTCGATGCGCGCGCAGACCGCCGGGCCGAGCATCTCGAAGAAGGGCTGCACGTCTTTGCGTGAGCGGCCTTCACCGACCCACAGCACCTGCTGTGTATCGGCACAAATGGCGACCGTGGCATAGCGGTGGCCCTTGAACAGTGCAAACTCGTCCATGATCAGTCGGCGCAACCGCGACAGATCCGGCGGCGTCACTTCGCGCGCCAGGCGACGGGCATCGATGGCGCGGATGGTATGCCAATGCAGTCCGGTCAGTTGGCTGATATGGCGAATCGGCAGCAGACGCAGCAGGGCTTCGACATGGGCGATCAAACGCCCGGTCAGGCGGCTACGCGCAGGCAACCAGGGCACGTACTCGGTGCTCACGCCGCAGCTCATGCATGCAACACGGCGCAGTGGCACCTCCAGCCACACCTGCCGATCGAACAGGGTTCGTTCCCGCACCCGCCGGGTACTGCGGTCGTGAATCAGCCCGCAGGGCATCCGGCAACGACCGCAGCGCGGGTCGATATTAGGGTCCGCTTCCAGCCGAAGTAGCAGGTGGGTCTCTGACAAGGTTTGGGTCTCGATCAAACGAAACCCTATCCAAAAGTGGGCGGCATCAATAGCATCATGCATGAGGGCGGCGGCGGTCGAACCGCTGTGGGTGTGAGAGCTTTCAGCTTATCCGCCGTCTGCCGCCCTCACCCATCCCCTCATCTGTCAATACGATCAGTCCCGCTTAACCGCGAAGAACCTTTTTTTATGCGCCACGCCGTGTGGCCTGTCGTGGCCGCACGGTGGCCCATCCGGGCACATGCTGTGGGCCGCGCGGGTCCGCCACGCGGATCACCAGCGGCGCCGGGGCGCCTTCAGTCGCTGTCGGGGTCGACATGCTCGGAGGCTTCGGCATCGCCGTAGGTGGGCGAGGCCAGCACCACCCGATTGCGGCCCTGCGCCTTGGCCTTGTACAGCGCATAGTCGGCCGCGCGCAGCCAGGTCTCGATGTCGCGGCAATGGGTTCCGTCCAGGATGGCCACACCGATGCTGACCGTGACCGACTGGACCGGCGAACTCTCCGGCAGGGGCAATGGAAGGGTGGCGATCCGATGACACAGGACGGCCGCGTGGCGCAGGGCCTGGTCGGCCCCCATGCGCGGACACAGCAAGGCGAATTCCTCGCCGCCCAGCCGGGAAATGCGACCGACACCGGTACTGGCCAGCTCCAGGTCGTTGACCACGTCGGACAGGACCCGGTCGCCTGCCGGATGACCGGCCGTGTCATTGACTGCCTTGAAGTGATCCAGATCCAGCAACAGCAGCGCATGTTCTGCGCCCGGATAGGTGCGCGGTCCCTCGACCATCTCGCTTGCGGTCTGCATGAAGGCGCGGCGGTTGTCCACGCCGGTCAACGGGTCGCGCAGGGCCAACTGCCGCAGGGCGCTGGCATGGTGGCGTTGCGAGCGCAGCAGCAGGTACAGCAGACCGGTGACCACCAGCAGGCCGATCGAGGTGAGTATGGCGAACAGGATCCAGAGCTTCTGGCGTTTCGCCACCTCGTCCTGGTGGGTGGTGCGCGCTTTGGCCACTTCCAATGCCAGCGTCTTGTTGCGGTTCTGGTGTTCCAGGGTGCGTATGCGCAACTCGCGTTCGCGTTGCTGATAGCGGTTTTCCAGTACCTTTTCGGTCGCCAGCAGGCTGGGGTTTCGCTGCTTGCGGAGCAGGGCGCTGACTTTGCGCGCGCTGGCCAGGGCATGCTTGAGGTCGCCGGCGGCTTCGGCAAACCGGCTGTCCCCGGCATACAGGCGCGGCAGCAGGCCGTGATTGCTGCTGTGCTCGGCGTCGTGGATGGCGGCCTCGATGATCTTCATGGCCCTCTTGGGCTGGCCCAGCGCGGCATAGGCGCGGGCAATG
>NZ_JAQIBU010000090.1 GCF_027858935.1 Oleiagrimonas sp.
CGAGGTCAAGATCGGAACCCAGGTCTACCTGGCCTCCTACAGCTCGGACAATTGGTGGGGTTCGATGATTTCCGCTCCGCTGGTGACCACCGGCGGCGTGCTCAGCGTCTCGTCTGTCGCCAACTGGGATGCCAAATGTGTCCTTACCGGCGGACCTTGCGCCGCGATGGGTACGAATGCCTCGGGTAATCCAACGACCAGCGTCCCCGTCCAGGGTCCTGCTTCGCGTGCGTTGCTGACCTCCGGGGAAGGTGCGGGTCTGGGCACCCCTTTTGAGTGGAGTTCGATTTCGTCAACCCAGAAGGCGGCTCTGAACAGCACCGACAACCTGGGCCAGCAGCGACTGAACTGGCTGCGCGGCGATCGTTCCAACGAGCAATTGATCAACGCCTCGGGCAAGCTCAGGAATCGCGTGGCGGTCCTTGGCGACATCATCGACTCGAGTCCGACCTGGGTTGGTGCTCCATTTGCCAATGTCTATCCGGATGCATTCACTGACAAGTATGTGGGGAACTCGGCATCGATTCCCGAAAATGCTACCGGGGCCGAGGCGTACAGCACGTTCGTGGCGAACAATACGGGACGTGAGAATGTGGTTTACGTGGGCAGTAATGATGGCTTCATGCATGGTTTCGAGGCCGGTTCCTATAATGCGGATGGGAGCTATAACTCAACCACCAATGATGGCAAGGAGCTGCTTGGCTTCATGCCAACCGGTGTGCTCAGCAGCTCCATCGATCAGCTGACTGATCCCAACTATGGACATCATTACTACGTGGATGCCACCCCGGCTTCGGCGGATCTTTTCTACGCCAAAAAATGGCATACGTGGCTGGTTGGCGGCGTCGGAACGGATGGCTCTGAAATCTACGCGCTGGACATCACGGATCCGTCGCAGTTTTCCGAAAGCAATGCCTCATCTCTGGTCATCGGCGACTGGACCAATGCGAATTCGGGTCTGTCACACCTTGCCGACACGGTGGGTACCCCGGTCATTGCGCGGCTTCACAATGGTCAGTGGGCCATCATTTTCGGCAATGGCCTGAACGGCACGAAGAGTGCCGGAGTCTACATCGGACTGGTGGACCCGAATTCGGGGGCGGTCAGCTTCATGTTCCTGGATACCGGTGTCGGTTCGGCCTCGAATCCTGACGGGATCGCCTATGTTTCGACCGCGGATGTCGATGGAGACCACATCGCTGATTATCTGTACGCGGGAGACACCCAGGGCAATGTCTGGCGATTCGACTTGACCAGCAAGAACAGCAGTCAATGGAGTGTTTCAACGTTCGGAAATTCCCAGCCGACGCCCCTGTACGTGGCCAGGGATGCCATGGGCACGCGTCAGCCCATCACCACGGCGGTCACGGTTGCTGGAGTCACCACGGACAACGTGAACCGGGTGATGGTGATGTTCGGCACCGGGCAGAAAACGCCATTGACCAGTACCAGCGGCGACGTATACGCCAGCGGAACCCAGACCTTCTATGGTGTCTGGGATTGGGACATGGGCACCTGGAACAGCAAATCCGGTCCGAATGCGCAGTATGCCGCCCTGACCGGAAAGCAGTCCCTGGACAGGAGCCGATTGCTGCAGCAGTCGGTTGTGTCCACTTCGACCGGTACCGGCAACTCCCAAGTGGTGGGGTATCGTACCCTCAGTACGACCAGCAAGGTTTGTTGGCAGGGCACATCGACATGCTCTACCGGGAACAACCAGTTCGGCTGGTATTTCGATCTGCCGGCTCCCATGGAGCAGATTATCTACAACCCGACGCTTATCGGAGGTGCTGTGGTCGTGAACAGCGCGATCCCGCCGGAAATTTCGGCGCTGCAGTGCAATCCGGGTCTGCAAAGCGGTTGGACCATGTCGTTCGATCCGGCCACGGGTGGTGCGGTGCAGCGGGGCTTTTTCCCCGGGCTGGACGGGTCATTCTCGAATGGGTCCGATGGTTCCGCCGTGAGCGGGGTACGCCTGGATGCAGTCGGTACGCCCACCACCGTCAAATACAATGGACAGACCTACCTCGTGACGCAGACTGTTCAGGGCAATGCGGCGCTGAGCAAGGTCAATCCGCCGAATAGCGTGGACGCGACACGGGTGTCATGGAGGGAGCTCCGCAACTGATCCGATCCACTGGTACACGCCTTGCATGGCGTCCACGGGCGCCTGGATGCCAAGGACCCCACAGGCACAAGGGGCCAACCCATATCTACCCGGGTTGGCCCGTCTGCCGCCCGGCCGGCTTGAGTATCCAGTGCACCTTATCGAATTGGGCAGAGAGTGAAATCATGAAAACTACATCGACTTTCAAAACGCGATCACGCCCGATATCTCGAGGATTCTCATTGCTTGAGTTGATGATCGTTGTGGCGGTGATTGCGATTCTTGCCGCGATTGCCTATCCGTCGTACATCAAGTACGTCACCAAGACCCATCGCGTGGCTGCGGAAGCGTGTCTGTCGGAGTTTTCCAATTACATGGAGCGCTATTACACGACCAACCTGCGCTACGACAAGGACTTGACGGGCACGAATGCGAACACGCCGCCGTTCACCACCATGGATTGTGCCACCCCGAATCAGACCGGCGACAACTACACCTACGGATGGGCCGCCGGCGAACCGACGCGATCGACCTACACGATCGTGGCGACCCCGATCAATGCACAGGTCACGCGCGATACTCAATGTGGCGCCTTGAAGATCGACCAGGCGGGTACACGCACCATCGGCGGCACGGGCACCCTGAACCAGTGTTGGTAGGATTCGGCTGAATCCCGGCGTCCCTGTTCAACCCGAAGCCACCGCGATGACCCATCGCGGTGGCTTTTTCATGGTGCGCCCGGCAGGGCGCACCCACTTGGAGGTGAAAGTCCTCTACTCGCCCGGCAAGGGGAAGAGTTAGCCGAACGGCAAGGGTGTCGCGGGCGACTGCGAATCTGGAGGAAGCCGAAGGCAAAGCGCTGGCCTGACGAACAGGAAGCGGATAAGAGGCGGCATCGTGGGGTGAGACGGCCAATATCGTCAAAGCCCGAAACTTGCACGGAACGCGGTGACGTATATCCGACAGGCATAAGCGCGAAGGTGGGTGTGTCATACCCGGGGAGATCTGCATGGGTGCCTTGTGCTACTGGCATCGAGAGGTGTCGGGATGCCGATGCAGAAGTCAGCCGAGGCCATAGTAGGTGCCGTCATGGACTGAAGGGCTGAACATGAGAGAACGTGAGTAGGCAGTGGTATCTCGATGAAGTCGACCAAGACAGAAGCCCGCAAAACGAGCGGGGCGCATACGCAAGAGGCCGGACAGTATCCGGCCGGTGGCGTGGTGCGTGCCGAGGCTGCATCGGCGAACCATCTGCGGACGAAAGCGCAGGTGATGTGTGAGAGCACCCTGATGGACGCGGCGATGGAACGCGACAACCTGAGGAGTGCGTATCAGCGGGTGATCGGCAACAAGGGCGCGGGGGGTGTCGATGGAATCGGCATCGAGGCGTTCGCCGAGCACCTCAAACGACACTGGCCCACGATCAAGGCCAACGTGCTGGCAGGGACGTATATCCCCTCGCCGGTGCGCCGCGTGGACATACCCAAGCCGCAAGGCGGGGTACGGACACTGGGCATTCCGACGCTGACGGATCGCATGATCCAGCAAGCGTTGCATCAGGTGCTGCAACCGATCTTCGAGGCGGAATTCTCCGCATCGAGCTACGGCTTCAGGCCGGGCAAGAACGCACATCAGGCAGTCAAGTCGGCGCAACGTTATATCGACGAAGGCCGCCGGGTGGTGGTAGACATGGACTTGGAGAAATTCTTCGACCGCGTCAATCACGACCTGCTGATGGGCAAGCTGGCCGACAAGATCGGCGATGGCCGCGTGCTGAAACTCATCCGCCGGTATCTGGAGGCGGGAATGATGGCAGACGGGACGGTGTCCCCGCGGACCCAAGGCACGCCGCAAGGCGGGCCCTTGAGTCCGTTGCTGTCCAACATCCTGCTGACGGAACTGGATCGGGAACTGGAACGCCGAGGCCACGCCTTCTGCCGTTACGCCGATGACTGCAACATCTACGTCAAAAGCCACGCGGCGGGTGAGCGGGTACTGGCGAGCCTGACCCGGTTCCTCACGGAGCGACTCAAGCTCAAGGTCAATGCGGCCAAGAGTGCGGTCGATCGACCGTGGCGGCGGATGTTTCTGGGTTACAGCACAACGTGGCACAAGCAGGTGCGATTGCGAATCCCCGCGTCGAGCCGACAGCGGTTCAAGGCCCGGCTGCGTGCGATCCTCAAAGGCGCACGCGGTCGGAGTCTGTACCGCACCATCCGGGACCTCAACCCGGTGCTGCGAGGCTGGGCGGCGTATTACAAGCTGACCCAGACCAAGGCGGCACTGGACACCCTCGATGGCTGGCTGCGGCGCAAACTGCGGTGCATTTTATGGCGGCAGTGGAAACGCACGAATGCCCGTGCCCGACACTTGATGAAGGCGGGACTGGCGCAGGAGCGGGCTTGGCGCTCGGCCACCAACGGGCGTGGTCCGTGGTGGAACAGCGGGGCCAGTCACATGAATGCGGCCTTCCCGAAAGCCTGGTTTGATCGTTTGGGATTGGTATCGTTGCTCGATACCGCGCGACGCTTGCAGTGTCGCTTATGAACCGCCGTATGCGGAACCGCACGTACGGTGGTGTGGGAGGGCGGCCGGGGCAACCCGGCCCCCTACCCGATACCGAGTGCCTGCTTGCGTTTTCCTTCGCGGCGCGACTGCCGCTCGGTGCGCGCCGTGATGTCCGTGAGAACAGGCTGTCCGAAGCTGTATGCCCATGTTTCATATACTTTCGTACACGTGGTCCCCATCCGTATTTCCTGCCCGAATCCGGTTTGTTGCCGCAACCTGTTCGACCTAAGTCGAACAGGTTGCGGCGCCGGCTTCGGATAAAGTCGAAGGGTAGGAAGCGCCGCCAAGGCGTTGCAACAAGCGCATGAGTACTATCCACAACCACGAGAGGGGAAAATCATGGCCACAGCGCCTGATGTAAAGACCGCGCCGGGGGGATCGGCGTCGGGGTTGCTGGCAAGGGAACGCACCATTGCAGGTCCGAAGTTCAATCGCTGGCTGGTCCCACCTGCCGCGTTGGCGATCCACCTGAGTATCGGCATGGCTTACGGTTTTTCCGTGTTCTGGCTGCCGATGACCCATCTGGTCACGAATCCGGACATGGCGACCTGCCAGAACCTGAGCTTTTTCCAGGAATTGTTCACCACCACCTGTAACTGGACTGTACCTGCGGTCAATCACATCTTCGAAACCTTCATCGCCATTCTCGGCGTGGCCGCGGCCATCTGGGGCCACTGGCTGGAGCATGCCGGTCCCCGGCGCGCCGGTTTCATTGCTGCCCTGAGCTGGGGCGGCGGCCTGGTGATCGGCGGCATCGGCGTATCCATCCACCAGCTTTGGCTGGTGTATCTGGGATGCGGCGTGCTGGGAGGCATCGGACAGGGGCTGGGCTACATCGCGCCGGTTTCATCCCTGATCAAGTGGTTCCCCGATCGGCGAGGCATGGCGACTGGATTTGCCATCATGGGGTATGGCGGTGGCGCGATGATCGGTGCGCCGATCGCGGTCAAGTTCATGCAGTACTTCTCGCACAACGGCGTGCCTGGCGTGGCCGGGGCTTTGATGGTGCTGGGCGTGATCTACATCATCGCCATGTCCGCGGGTGCCTTCGGCTTCCGCGTGCCGCCCAACGGCTGGAAACCGGAAGGCTGGGCCCCGCCGGCTGAAGCCAGCCACCCGATGATCACCCAGCACCATGTGCATTTGAACAAGGCCTGGAAGACGCCACAGTTCTGGTTGATCTGGGCGGTACTTGCCCTGAACGTGACCGCCGGCATCGGCGTGATCTCGATGGCCAGCCCGATGCTGCAGGACGTGTTCGGATCCAAGCTGCTTGGCGTGGATATCACCACCACGCTCACCACTGCGCAGAAGGCGGCGATCGTTGCCTCGGCAGCCGGATTGGTCGGCCTGATCAGCTTGTTCAACAGCCTGGGGCGCCTGATCTGGGCCTGGGCGTCGGACTTCATCGGACGCAAGAACACGTATTACACGTTCTTCATCCTGGGCATCATCCTGTATTGCGGCATGCCGACCCTGGGCCATATGGGTCTGGCAGGCATGTTCGTGATCTCCATCTGCATCATCCTGTCGATGTATGGCGGCGGTTTTGCCACTGCCCCGGCCTATCTGGCCGATATCTTCGGTACGCAGATGGTCGGCGCCATTCACGGCCGGCTGCTCACGGCCTGGTCGGTAGCAGGTATCATCGGTCCGGTACTGATCGCCGGCCTGCGCCAGACACAGCTCAATGCCGGCGTGGCAAAGAACCTGGTGTACGACCGCACGCTCTACATCCTGGCCGGGCTCCTGGTGGTCGGCATGATCTGCAACTTCCTGGTCAAGCCGGTCAAGGAGGAGGACACCATGTCCGAAGCCGAGCTCGAACATGAGCGCTCACTGCAGCATGAAGCACCACACGTGGCTGCCGGGGCACAGGACGCGGCGCGTGGAAGCTTCGGCTTCGGCGGAGTGATCGCCTGGGCTCTGGTCGGAATTCCGTTCCTGATCGGCGTATGGATCGCCATCAGCAAGGCAGCTGCACTGTTCTAGAGGTCGCACCATGAAGCGAGTTGCAAGCGTCGCAGTACTTCCGAAGATCGATCAGCACGTCCATGCGACGGTTGTAGAGGTCACCACCCGGCTGAAGGATCAGCCGGGTGCTCTCCTGCCGGTACTGCACGCAATCCAGGATGCATTGGGTTACGTGCCCGAGGATGCCGTGCCGCTGATCGCGCGGGAAATGAACCTCTCGCGTGCAGACGTGCATGGCGTGATCAGTTTTTACCACTTTTTCCGCACCCAGCCATCCGGCAATCGCGTGATCTACCTGTGTCGCGCCGAATCCTGCCAGGCCCTGGGTGCCGTGGCTCTTGAAAAACATGTCAAGGCAAGGCTGGGCGTGGACTACCACCAGACCACGGCCGATGGCGCCTATACGCTCGAGCCCGTGTACTGCCTGGGCAATTGCGCGTGTTCGCCGGCATTGATGGTCGACGAGGAGCTGCATGGCCGGGTGACGGCCGAACGATTCGATGCGTGGCTGGAGTCCCAGACCACCGCCACAAGTACGGAGTCGAAATGAGTGTGACGGTCTATGTACCCCGCGACGCCAGCGCGCTTTCACTGGGCGCTGAAGCCGTGGCCGAAGCGATTGCCCGGGAAGCCCGGACCCGCAAGGCGGAGGTGTCCGTGGTGCGCAACGGCTCGCGCGGCCTGTATTGGCTCGAGCCGATGGTCGAGGTCCAGACCGCCGAGGGCAGGGTGGCCTACGGTCCGGTACAGGCCGACGACGTGCCCGGTCTGTTCGAGGCGGGTTTGCTTGAGGGGGGCACCCATGCGCTGTCGCTCGGTCTGACCGAACAGATCGCCTGGCTTAAAAACCAGCAGCGCCTGACCTTTGCCCGCATCGGAATCATCGATCCGCGCAGCCTGGACGACTATCTGGCCCATGACGGCTATCGTGGACTCGAGGCCGCGTTGAAGATGAAACCGGCCGATATCGTCAAGGTCGTGACCGAATCGGGTCTTCGCGGCCGCGGCGGCGCCGCGTTTCCGACAGGAATCAAATGGAAGACCTGCCACGACGCCGAGGCCGACCTCAAATACATCGTCTGCAATGCGGATGAAGGCGATTCGGGCACCTACGCCGACCGCATGATCATGGAGGGCGACCCGTTCGTGCTGATAGAGGGCATGACCATCGCCGGCCTGGCCGTTGGCGCGACCGTCGGCTACATCTACCTGCGCGCCGAGTATCCGCATGCGCGCGATGCGCTGCACGCCGCCATTGCCATGGCCGAAGCCGAAGGGTATCTGGGCGACGATGTGCGCGCTAGCGGCAAGGCCTTCCACCTGGAAGTTCGCATGGCGGCGGGTGCGTATATCTGCGGCGAGGAAACCTCGCTGCTGGAAAGCCTCGAAGGCAAACGCGGGCAGGTGCGCTTCAAGCCGCCGCTGCCGGCCATCGAGGGCCTGTTTGGCAAGCCGACGGTGATCAACAACGTGGTCACGCTGGCCTGCGTGCCGATCATCCTGGACAAGGGCGCCAAGCACTACAAGGACTTCGGCATGGGGCGTTCGCGCGGTACCTTGCCGATCCAGCTTGCCGGAAACCTGAAACGGCCCGGTCTGGTCGAGCGTGCCTTTGGCCTTACCCTGCGCGAACTGATCGAAGACTACGGCGGTGGCACCGCCAGCGGCCGTCCGGTGCGCGCGGTGCAGGTGGGGGGGCCGCTGGGCGCCTACGTGCCTGCCTCCAGGCTGGATACGCCGATCGATTATGAAGCCTTCATCGAAATCGGCGGTATGCTGGGCCATGGCGGTGTGGTGGTCTTTGACGACACCGTCGACATGGCCGAACAGGCACGCTATGCGATGGAATTCTGTGCAATCGAATCGTGCGGCAAATGCACGCCATGCCGGATCGGGTCGGTCCGCGGTGTCGAGGTCATCCAGCGCATGGTGGCCGGCAATGCGGCCGAACGCGAACGCAACGAGGTGCTCCTGCGGGATCTTTGCCAGACCATGTTGCACGGTTCACTTTGCGCCCTGGGCGGCATGGCGCCGTTCCCGGTGATCAGCGCACTGGACCATTTTCCCGAAGATTTTTCTCGCGCCGTCGAAAAGACGGGCGCCTGAGGAGGTAGACGTACATGTTGTCCATCGTCGAGATCGATCGCGGCACCCCCCGGTCCAGGGCCGAAAACCTGGTCGTCATGGAAATTGATGGCCGCAGGGTCACGGTGCCCGAGGGCACATCGGTCATGCGGGCGGCATCGCAAGCCGGGATCAACATTCCCAAGCTGTGCGCCTCCGAGATGGTCGATGCCTTCGGCTCCTGCCGGCTGTGCCTGGTCGAGATCGAGGGGCGCAAGGGCTATCCGGCGTCCTGCACCACGAAGGTCAGCGAGGGCATGAAGGTCACCACCGAAACGCCGAAGCTGGCCCAGATCCGTCGCGGCGTGATGGAACTGTACATCTCCGATCATCCACTGGACTGCCTGACCTGCCCGGCCAACGGGCACTGCGAACTGCAGGACATGGCCGGTGTCGTCGGCCTGCGCGAGGTGCGCTACGGTTACGACGGTGAGAATCATGTTTATGCGAGCGTCCCTGCTCGCGAAGATCAAGAAGCGGCCATCCATGGCCGCACTGCCCGAGAAGTACCAAATCCCCACTTCTCGCCGAAGGACGAATCCAACCCGTACTTCACCTTCGATCCGTCCAAGTGCATCGTCTGTTCGCGCTGCGTGCGCGCCTGTGACGAAGTGCAGGGGACTTTCGCCCTGACCATCCAGGGGCGTGGTTTCGAGTCCAAGGTCTCGGCCAGCGCCGATGATCGTTTCCTGGATTCCGAGTGCGTGTCCTGCGGTGCCTGCGTGCAGGCGTGTCCGACCGCGACGCTGACCGAGAAGTCGGTGATCGACAAGGGCCAGGCCGAGCACAGCATCACCACCACCTGCGCCTACTGCGGCGTGGGTTGCAGCTTCCGTGCCGAGATGAAGGGCGACGACCTGGTACGCATGGTCCCGAACATGGACGGCAAGGCCAACCACGGCCATTCGTGCGTCAAGGGGCGCTTCGCGCTCGGCTACGCCACGCATCCGGACCGCATCAACACGCCGATGATCCGCAAGAAGATCAGCGATCCATGGCGGGTCGTCAGTTGGGACGAGGCCATCGACTACGTTGCCAGTGAATTCAAGCGCCTGCAGGACAAACATGGGCGGTTTTCCATCGGAGGCATCACCTCCTCGCGATGCACCAACGAGGAAACCTACCTGGTACAGAAACTGGTCCGTGCCGGCTTCGGAAACAACAACGTCGACACCTGCGCACGCGTGTGTCATTCGCCCACCGGCTATGGGCTCAAGTCCACGCTGGGCGAATCCGCCGGCACCCAGGACTTCGATTCGATCGAGCAGACCGACGTGGTGCTGGTGATGGGGTCCAATCCCACCGACGCGCACCCGGTATTCGGTTCGCAGATGAAACAGCGCCTGCGCGCCGGCGCCAAGCTCATCGTGATCGATCCGCGCAGCATCGACCTGGTCAAGACGCCGCACATCAAGGCCGACTATCACCTCAAGCTCATGCCCGGCACCAACGTGGCCGTGCTCAACACCCTGGCGCACGTGATCGTCACCGAAGGGCTGGTCGACGAGGCCTTCGTGGCCGCGCGCTGCGAGAAGGACGCGTTCGACAAGTGGCGCGCCTTCGTGGCCCAGGACAAGTACAGCCCCGAGGCCATGCAGGACGTGACCGGGGTGCCGGCGGACGTTGCGCGCGGCGCGGCCCGCCTGTATGCCACGGGCGGCAACGGCGCGATCTACTACGGCCTGGGCGTGACCGAGCACGCGCAGGGTTCAACGGCGGTCATGGGCATCGCCAACCTGGCCATGGCGACCGGAAACATCGGTCGCGAAGGCGTGGGCGTGAACCCGATGCGCGGCCAGAACAACGTGCAGGGTTCGTGCGACATGGGCTCGTTCCCGCATGAGTTTCCCGGCTATCGCCACGTCAGCGACAAGGCCGTGCGCACCAGTTTTGAAAGCGAGTGGGGCGTGCCCCTGCACGATGAGCCGGGCCTGCGCATTCCAAACATGTTCGAGGCCGCGCTGGACGGCAGCTTCAAGGGTCTGTACGTGGAGGGCGAGGATATCGCCCAGTCCGATCCCAACACCAAACACGTCACCGCCGCGCTGGAGGCGATGGAGTGCATCGTGGTGCAGGACCTGTTCCTGAACGAGACGGCCAAGTACGCACACGTATTCCTGCCCGGCAGTTCGTTCCTTGAAAAGGACGGCACCTTCACCAATGCCGAGCGGCGCGTGTCGCGCGTACGCAAGGTGATGGAACCTCGCAACGGCTATGCGGACTGGGAGATCACCCAGCTGATTTCCAATGCCATGGGCTATCCGATGCACTACACGCATGCATCGGAGATCCTCGACGAGATCGCGCGCCTGACGCCGACCTTCACCCGCATGAGCTTCGACAAGATCGATCAGCTCGGCTCGGTGCAGTGGCCCTGCAATGACGAGCACCCGAACGGGACACCGGTGATGCACGTGGGCGAGTTCGTGCGTGGCAAGGGACACTTCATGCTCACCGAATACGTGCCGACTTCGGAAAAGGTCAATGCCAGGCATCCCTTGATCCTGACCACGGGGCGTATCCTCAGCCAGTACAACGTGGGGGCCCAGACCCGGCGCACCGCCAACATCATGTGGCATGACGAAGACCTGCTGGAACTGCATCCGCACGATGCCGAGGAGCGTGGTATATCCGAGGGCGACTGGGTGGGGGTGAACAGTCGTTCCGGCGAAACCGTGCTGCGCGCGAAGATCTCCGAGCGGATGCAGCCGGGCGTGGTCTACACCACCTTCCATTTCCCCGGCTCCGGCGCCAATGTGATCACCACGGAAAACTCCGACTGGGCAACCAACTGTCCCGAGTACAAGGTCACCGCAGTGCAGGTCACCCGCGTGACCCAGCCTTCGGACTGGCAGAAGCGGTACGAGAAATTCTCCGAGGTGCAGCAGTCCCTGCTTGAGCAGTCCCTGGATGCAGCCGATACAAACTGACGACGCCAAGGGTATCAACGCGGGCCATGTTCGCCGGAGCGTGGAGCGTTATCGTGGTGGCGTTCGCGATCGTGTCGATGACGCCATCGCGGAAGAAGTCCCGGTGGCCATGGTCTACAACGGCACGCCGTTCTCGGTGATGATGCTTACCCCCGCGCACCTGGAGGATTTCGCCCTCGGGTTCTCGGTCACCGAGGGCCTGATCGGCGGGGTCGATGACCTGCTGGATATCCGCGTGCATGCACGTCTTGAGGGATATCAGCTTGACCTGCGGGTCAACGACCGCTTGCTGGAGGGCCGGATGGGCGATGAGCAGCAGCGTCTGCTTCCCGGGCGCAGTGGTTGCGGGTTGTGTGGCGCCCGCACGCTCGAGGACGCGGTTCGTCATCCCGATCCAGTGCCCGAAGGGCCGAAGATCCAGGCGCAGGCAATGGAAACCGCATTGGCAGCCCTGCGTGATGCACAACCGATCAACAGCGCAACCGGATCGGTGCATGCCGCTGCATGGGTCGACACCACAGGCGCCATGCGCATGGTGCGCGAGGACGTCGGTCGCCACAACGCCCTGGACAAACTGATCGGCGCCATGCTGCGCGCGGCCCTGGACCCCCGCACGGGCTTCCTGCTGGTCACCAGCCGCGCCAGTTACGAAATGGTCACCAAGGCCGCGATGGCCGAAATCAGTCTCATGGTTGCGATTTCCGCGCCCACGGCACTGGCGATCCATCTTGCCAGGAGTACCGGGATGACCCTGGTCGGCTTCGCACGACAGAACAGCCACGTGGTCTACACCCACCCGCAGCGTCTGCTGCACGCTGACGGAGTTCGCGCATGAACATTCAACACCTGACCACCATGGTCAACGACATCAGTCACTACTTCGCATCCGAGCCCGATCACGAGGCCGGCGTGACCGGCATCGCCGACCACCTGCACAAGTTCTGGGAGCCGACCATGCGCAAGCAGATCATCAAGCACCTGGAAGCCGGTGGCGAAGGCCTGGAACCGCTCTCGCG
>NZ_JAQIBU010000169.1 GCF_027858935.1 Oleiagrimonas sp.
GGCTGGGGCTGGGCGGCCTTCGTCTGGGGCTATGCGCTGCTGTGGTTCTTCATCACCGACCCGCTGAAACTGCTGGCCTATCGGCTACTCGATCCCGGCAAGGCAGCGGCCAAACGCAAACCCGAAGCGGACACCGCAGAGGCAAAGGCCAAGCCTGATGACGAGGTCAGCGAGGCTCTTGCGACCGATGCCAGGCCTGCGGCAGAGCTGCAGGACAATGCGGCGCACGCAGCGAAGGCCAAACCCGCACCTGATCCCGGCAAGACAGACACCGCGCCGAAGGCCGAGACCGACGCACCTCATGCGACCGATGCCAGACCCGCAGTGAGGGCAGAAGCCAAGGCCAAGCCGGCGCCCGGCGCAAAGGCCGCCGCACCGCCCGATCCTGAAGCAGACGACTCCTCCGCTGCCCCGACGCAACCGGCAACGCAGGCGACAAAGCCGGCGCCGCCCGAAGGGACCACCGATACACTTGCGTCGAAGCCGGCGACGGAAACGCCGCCCGAACCGACACCACAGCAGGTCAAGCGCGTCCATCAACTGTATGAGCAGCTCGGGCGCGAGGAGGTACAAGCGGTGGAAGACATGGAGCGGGCCAGGCAAGAGCCGCAGCCGCGCAAGGCCGGACCCGAGGCAAGCGACTGACCGGTATCGCGGCGGACCACAGGAGCATCCAGCCCTGAACTTGAATGGCGACGCCTGTTCATCAAACGCCGGGCACGTTCCCGCGGGTGCTGCTGGCAGACGTCTTCGAATCGCGGGATCGACATCCTGACATCAACTGCTGGAGTGCGTGTGATGGGCCACCCGAAAAAAATCAAACCCGAGGACTACCGCGTTCGCGAAGGGCACAAGGTCGATCTCGACCGCTGGCCGACAACGGTCGATCCGGCCTACGACTCGGAGGACCAGTACAAGAAGATGCTCGACGATCACGTCAGTCAGCTGAGCGACCAGCAGCAACGGCTGTACGCGAGCAACCGGCATGCCGTGTTGCTGATTTTCCAGGCGATGGATGCAGCGGGCAAGGACGGCGCCATCCGGCACGTGATGTCCGGGGTCAATCCGCAGGGCTGCCAGGTGTTCAGCTTCAAGCATCCCAGCGCCAGCGAACTGCAGCACGACTTTCTGTGGCGCTGCACCCGCGACCTGCCGGAGCGTGGCCGCATCGGCATCTTCAACCGTTCCTATTACGAGGAGGTCCTGATTGCCCGCGTCCATCCCGAGATTCTGCGCAGCGAGGGTCTACCGGATGCGCTCGAATCCGGAAAATCGGTGTGGAAACACCGCTACCGTTCGATCCGCAATCTCGAGCAGCATCTGCACGCCAATGGCACCCGCATCATCAAGTTCTTCCTGCACCTGTCATGCGAGGAGCAGCGCCAGCGCTTCCTGGCGCGCATCGACGAGCCGGAGAAGAACTGGAAATTCAGCGTGGCGGACATCACCGAACGCACCTTCTGGTCGCAGTACATGACGGCCTATGCGGAATGTCTGGCCGCCACCAGCACCGATGACGCACCGTGGTACGTGGTGCCGGCCGACGACAAGGAGAACGCCCGCCTGATCGTTTCGCGCATCATTGTCGACACCTTCGGGGCCTTGAAGATGAACTATCCCAGGACCAGCGCCAAGCGCCGCCAGGAACTGCAGTCGATCCGCAAGCAGCTCGCCAAGTGAAGGAAACCGCCGGGTTGGCCGCACACGATCTGCAGGGCATCACCACGCCCCGCTACCTGTCGGTGGACAGGTGCGGCAGGCCTGCCGCGAGCTTCACGTTGCAAGCCACTGGCGAAAGCGCCAACGCAGCGGTGCACGCGCACGCGTACGCGTACGCACATAGGCTTCGGCGGCCTGACGGATGGCATCGGCCTGGGTGGGGTAGGGCTGGATGATCCGGGCCAGCGTGCGCAGACCGATGCCCGTCGTCATCGCCAGGGTGATTTCGCCCAGCATGTCGCCGGCGTGCCGGGCCACGATGGTGGCGCCGAGGATGGTGTCCGAACGCTCCCGCACGTGGATTTTCACGAAGCCCTCGGCTTCGCTGTCGGTCACCGCGCGATCAATCTGGTGCATCGGCAGGGTGAAGGTCTTGACCGGGATGCCCTGCCGGTTGGCCTGGCCCACGTAGAGTCCTACGTGCGCGATTTCAGGGTCCGTGAACGTACACCATGGCACGATCAGCTTGCTCAGCCGCTGACGGCCGCCGAACAGTGCATTGCCGACGGCGATCTGTGCCGAGGCCCGGGCGCTGTTGGTGTATTTGTGTTCCAGGCACGCATCCCCGGCGGCATAGACCTGCCGGTTTTCGGTGCGCAGGAAATCATCGACCTCCACGCCCCCGCGGGTATTCATGCCGATGCCGGCCGCCGCAAGATTCAGTCCATCGAGCTGGGGTGCATGGCCTGCGCCGATGAGAATCGCATCGATCGCGATGGTGTTGCGATAGTCGGCGCTGACCAGATCGGCGCGGATCTCCCCGTCCTGTCTGCGCACGGCTTCGACGGTCGTGTTCAGTCGGACCTCGATCCCGTCGCGTGCAAAGGCATCGGAAAGGATCTGCGCGGCGTCGCGTTCTTCATTGCCCAGGAACAGCGGCATGTCCTGCACGATGGTGGTGCGGGCGCCGAGCCGACAGAACGCCTGGGCCAGTTCGCAGCCAAGCGGGCCGCCACCGATCACCAGCAGGCGAGGTGGCAGTTGGGTCAGGTCGAACACGTTTTCATTGGTCATGAAGCCGGTTTGGGCGAGTCCGGGTATCTCCGGAATCTCCGGGCGCGCGCCGGTGGCGATCAGCGCGTTGTCAAAATGCAGACGCTGGCCGTCGACCATGAGCCAATCCCTGCCGCCAAATCGTGCGTCACCGCAGAACAGGTCCACACCCGTTGAGCGCAACCGGTGCACCCAGTCGGCGCTCTCCAGATGCCTGCGGATACGCCGCACGCGTGCCATGGCTGCGGCAAAATCCACGGCGATGACATCGGGAACCTGCGCACCGTAGCGCTGAGCTTCGCGCATCCCGGCGTACAGGCGTGCGGTGCGCACGATCGACTTGGAGGGAATGCATCCGGTGTTCAGGCATACGCCGCCCAGTCGCCCGCGTTCGATCAGGGCCACCTTCGCACCCGATGCGCGGGCACGTTCCGCGGCGGCCAGGCCGGCGGGTCCCGCGCCGATGATCGCCAGATGATAACAGCGGGCAGGGGTCGGGTTACGCCAGGCGTCCGGATGCCCCGCGATCAAGTGCGCGTCCTGGCCTGGTACCCGAGGGTCGTTCGTGGTGACCATCAGGGCGCTCCATGGCGGACCGATGACCGCAACCAGCCACCGGTGAACCCGGCCTTGCGCAGCCCCTGGACGATGTATGGACAGCGTCGCATCCACTGCCAGATCTGCCCGCTGCGGTGATTCTCGATCATCATGACCACGATGCCCTGATCCAGGCCGTAATGGCCCTCCGATACCCAGGCGTTCTGATCGGCATCGATCAGCGTC
>NZ_JAQIBU010000187.1 GCF_027858935.1 Oleiagrimonas sp.
CGCCCGGACTTGAGCTACTACATCATCAGCGGCCGGCCGGACGCCATTTTCTCGTCGCTCGCCGACCTCAGCGGCCATCCACAACTGTTCCCGAAGTGGGCCACCGGCTTCACCAACTCTCAGTGGGGCATCAACCAGAAGCAGCTGCTGGCCATCATTCACACGTATCGCGCCAAGCACATCCCGATCGACAATTTCACCCTGGACTTCGACTGGAAGGCATGGGGCAAGAACCACTACGGCGAGTTTCGCTGGAACGCAAAGAAATTTCCCGACGGGCCCAGCGGCAAGCTGGCACGTGAGTTGGCCGCCGAAGGCCTGCACCTGACCGGCATCATGAAGCCGCGCATCCACGTGAACACCGTGGAGGGCCACTACGCCACCGTGCACCATCTTTGGGTACCCGGCGAAAAGGTCACGGACGACTACTTCTCGCACCGGCCGGTACGTGACATCGATTTCGACAAACCGGCGGCGCGCCGCTGGTTCGGACAGAAGGCCATCCAGTACGGCTTTGACAAGGGCATCGTCGGCTGGTGGAACGACGAGGCCGACGAGATCAATGACAACACCCAGTTCCTCAATATGGAGCGCGCGCTTTACAATGCCCAGCGCGCGCATACCGACATCCGGGTATGGTCGATCAACCGCGACTTCTGGCTCGGTTCGCAACGCTATGCCTACGGCATGTGGTCCGGTGACATCCAGACCGGCTTTGCCTCGATGGCCCGCCAGCGCCTGCGCATGCTCAACGCCATCACCATCGGCACGACCCTGTGGGGCATGGACGGCGGTGGCTTCAACGGCCATCCCTCGGATGAAAACTACGCCCGCTGGATCGAGTTCGGTGCCTTCACGCCGATCTTCCGCGTACACGGGGTCAAGCCCGAGAAGCGCCAGCCCTGGCGCTACGGCCCGATTGCCGAGAAGGCTGCCACGCATGCGATCCGCCTGCGTTATCGCCTGATTCCCTATATCTACAGTTACTTCTGGCAGGGCCACACGAGCGGCGTGGGCCTGGTACGACCGCTGGTCTTCGCCTGGCCGCACGACCCGGAAACCCGCAATGACGTGGATGCCTGGATGTTCGGCGACTGGCTTCTGGTCTCGCCGGTAGTCAAGCAGGGCCAGACTGAAAAGCGGATCTACCTGCCTGCGGGCACCTGGACCGACTGGGCCAGCGGCAAGGTCTACCCCGGTGGACAGACCATCACGCTCGCCACCGACAGCGTGCACTGGAGCGACATTCCGCTGTTCATCCGCCAGGGCGCGATCATCCCCACCCAGCCGGTGATGGACTACGTCGGCCAGCACCCGGTGACCACCATCACCTTGGACGTGTTTCCTGCGGCGCAGCCCACGCACTTCGACTACTACGACGACAACGGCCGCACCTACGCCTACGAGCATGGCGCCAACTACCGGCAGCGCCTGACCACACAGCGTACCGCTGGCGGCGCCACATTCCGCATCGACGCAGCAAAGGGCACCTACACCCCGGCCCTGCACGACTACCTGGTGAAGATGCACGGCATCGCCGCCACTGCCGTATCCGGCATCGGCCACCGCTATGCCAGCATCGCGGCGCTGCAAAAGGCCTCCGGTGAAGGCTGGGCCATCGGCCACGACCGCTTCGGCGCAGTCACCTGGGTACGCGTATCGGCACGCAAGCCCCACACCCTGAGCTTCCAGGCCCAACCCACGCACTGAGCATCCCTTCGGCGGGACCTCATGGTCGTAGCCCGGATAAGGCGTAGCCGCATCCGGGATCAGTGTTTTGTCGTGGCTTGGACATCCCGCCTAAAGGGCTGCTTCGCGGCCCTTCCCGGATGCGACCGAAGGGAGTGCCTGTGGTGCGACCGAAGGGAGTGCCCGTGGTACGGCTACGCCTTATCCGGGCTACCCGTTTTTGAAAAATCCCGTTCAGGTGTTCATTGGAGCGCAGGAACCATCCCCGCTTCTGAGGCACGCATTCCGACCGACTCCAGTCACGCGCGAAGAACCCCGCACCACGCTGAGCCGGGCCAATGAATACGTATGCGCCCACTGGCCCGCAGGCGTCGGACGTGCTTACCATGGGGAGATACCGAGATCCGTCCGGCGCACGCGCAATTCGCGCTCACCGTGGAACCGGACGATTGCCCAAGACGTTTCCGGGAGGAACCTGGCCATGACCGACGCAAGCAAGCGGGACGCCGTACATACGCCATGGATCGGGGGTTCGGCATGCTGAGCGTCCTGCTGACGGCGGCGATGGCCGCGGGACAGGCGGCGGCGCCAGTGTGGCACGACACGGTGGACTGGATGGGCCGGCAGGCGACGATGCATGCGCAGACCAACGGCCGCTTCGTGCTGAAGACGCCGGACACCACACGCAGCATCGACCCGCAGCGGTTCACGGTCGAGACCGCCAGCCCGCTGTTCGACGGGCTGTTCGCGATGGCGCAGTCGGACCTGAAGAAGATCTCGGTCGAGGCGATTACCGATGGCGCGTTCGACCATGGCCAGCCGATCCCTTGCCATTGCCTGATCGCCGGCAAGAAATGGCCCTTCGTGTGGACCCGCGACCTGTCGTACTCGATCGACCTGGGCCTGTGGCGCTTCGCTCCGCAACGCGCGCGCAATTCGCTGCTGTTCAAGCTTTCACCCGCACGCGGCAGCCACGTACCGCAAGGCCAGTACGTGATGCAGGACACCGGCTCGGGCGGCAGCTGGCCGATCAGCACCGACCGCGTGGTGTGGTTTCTCGGCGCGCGCCACCTGCTCGGCGACAAGGCGTTTGCCGACACCGTATACACCGCACTGAAGGACACGCTGGGCCAGGACCGCCTGTATGCGTATGACCCGACGACCGGCCTCTACCGCGGTGAGACCTCGTTCCTGGACTGGCGCGAGCAGAGCTATCCGGACTGGACCGCCGACAACGTGGTGTTCATTGCCCAATCGTTCGCGCTGTCGACCAATGTGCTGCATTACGAGGCGCTGCGGCTGGGCCAGAAGATGGCCGCACAGCGCCATGAAACCCAGGCCGCCGCGCGCTATCGCGGCCAGGCCGATGCCCTTAAAAAAGCCATCAACGCGCACTTCTGGCGTGCCGATCGCGGCCTGTACATGAGCTACATCGGCGGCCGCGTGCACCCGGCGCCGTTCGACGCCTACGACCTGCTGGGCACGGACCTGGCCATCACCAGCGGCGTGGCCGGCCCGCAACGTGCGCGCGAGGCTTTGGCCCACTACCCGACCTGGCCGGCGGGTAGCCCGGTGATCTGGCCCGAGCGCCGCAACCAGCCGATCTACCACAATCGCGCGATCTGGCCATTTGTCAGCGAATACACGCTGCGCGCAGCGCGTCGCGTGAACGACCCGGCGCGCATCGCGCACGCGTTGCGCACCCAGATGCGCGGCGCGGCACTGTACGCGACCAACATGGAGAACTATTCCCTGCGCACCCAGTCGATCCACGTCGACGAAGGCAAGCTGAGCGGCCCGGTGGTGGATTCGCCGCGTCAGGAGTGGTCGGTAGCCGGCTACCTGGACATGGTGCTGCGCGGCGTGTTCGGACTGCAAAACGACGGCTCCGTCGCGCCGAAGATTCCTGCGTCCCTGGTGCCGATGCTGTTCGGCGACCGCGACAGCATCCGCCTGGACCTGGGCGCGCGCCGCATCATCCTGCACCGTCCGGCCAGGCTGGACGGCAACCTGCTCGTCGCCGGAAGCGTGCGCCACGCAGGTCCGGTTACCGAGGTGCAACTGGTCGCGCGCAAGGTCCGGTCTCCAAAACTGCGCCTGGACGCACCGTTGTACCTGCCGCTGACTCCCGTTGCACCCACCGTCAAGGCACACGCCAGACAGTGGCGAATCAACAGCGATATCAAGGGTTTCGTGTACCTCAACGGCCATCGCCTGGGCCGCATTGCAAGGCACCGCAGCGTGGCGCGCAACGACAACCTGCAGTGCTTCAGCGTTACCGCGGTGGGCCCGCACGGGCTGGAATCGCTGCACAGCCCGGAAACCTGTGTCGGCCCGGTCCGGGCCATCGGCGGCGCCTGGCCGCGCGGCTGGA
>NZ_JAQIBU010000120.1 GCF_027858935.1 Oleiagrimonas sp.
AGATTCATGCGTTCCGGCAAGCCGCCTACATTATGGTGGCTCTTGATCACATGGGCCTTGCCGGTCTTGCCGCCGGCCGACTCGATCACGTCCGGATAGATGGTGCCCTGAGCCAGCCAATTGACCCCATCAATCTTTTTCGCCTCCTCGTCGAAGACCTCGATGAACAGGCGACCAATGACCTTGCGCTTGGCTTCCGGATCCTGGACGCCCTTGAGCGCCTTGAAGAAGCGCTCAGCGGCATTGACGCGGATCACATGCACACCCATGTGCTCGGCCATGGTGGCCATGACCTGGTCGCCTTCCTTGAAACGCAATAACCCGGTGTCGACGAATACGCAGGTGAGCTGGTTGCCGATGGCCTTTTCCAGCAGCGCCGCGACCACCGAAGAATCGACGCCTCCGGAAAGGCCAAGCAGCACGCGGTCGCTTCCGACCTGCTCGCGCACGCGCTGCACGCTGTCGGTAATGATGTGGCTGGCTGTCCACAGCGTGTCGCAAGCACACAGATCGACCACGAAGCGACGCAGGATTTCCATGCCACGCTGGGTGTGGGTAACCTCGGGATGGAACTGCAAGCCGTAATAATGGCGTTCCTCATCGGCCATGCCGACCAGCGGAACGGATTCGGTCGCCGCCACGCCGCTGAAGCCCTCGGGCAGCGTGGTGACACGATCACCGTGCGACATCCACACGTCCAGCTCGCCGGCGTTGGCAATCAGGCCGTCAAACAGGCGACACGGCTCGGTGGCGTGAACCTTGGCGTAGCCAAACTCGCGGTGGTGTTCGCTCTCGACCTTGCCTCCCAACTGCACTGCCATGGATTGCATGCCGTAGCAGATGCCCAGCAGCGGAACGCCGCGGTCGTAGACCGCCTGTGGAGCACGCGGCGAGTCGTCCTCGGTCACCGACTCCGGACCGCCGGAGAGGATGATGCCCTTCGGCGCGAAGGTCGCGATCTCGGTCGGGTCATGGTCCCAGGCCCAGATCTCGCAGTAGATCCCTATTTCACGAATGCGGCGGGCGATCAGCTGCGTATATTGCGAGCCAAAGTCGAGGATCAGGATCTTGTCGCTGTGGATGTTGGGCATGCAGGACTCGGTTTCGGGGACCGGGACTCGGGCTCCCGGTCAGTGCAGCGTGGTAGTTGCAAGCAGGACGCCTGGGGCGCTGTCCTGCTGTCCCGGCGCGCCGAGCCCGGTGGCAGTCGGGATATCAATCGAGCCGGTAGTTCGGTGCTTCCTTGATGATCTGGATGTCATGCGGATGCGCTTCCAGCACGCCGTTGCCCGTCACACGCACAAATTGTGCCTTATGGCGCATATCTTCAATGGATGCACATCCGGTATAGCCCATCGACGCGCGCAAACCGCCCATCATCTGGTGGACGATGCTGCGCAGCGGACCTCGATAAGGAACGCGACCCTCGATGCCCTCCGGCACCAGCTTGTCGGCGTCGGCCTCTTCCTGGAAATAACGGTCCTTGGAGCCAAGCTGCATGGCGCCCAACGAACCCATGCCGCGATAGCTTTTGTAGGAGCGGCCCTGGAACAATTCGACCTCGCCCGGCGCTTCCTCGGTGCCCGCGAACATGGAGCCCAGCATCACGCTGGAGGCGCCGGCGGCGATGGCCTTGGCAACGTCACCGGAATAGCGGATGCCACCGTCGGCGATCAACGGAATGTCTTCCTTCAACGCCGTGGCAACCAAGTCGATGGCGGTGATCTGCGGCACACCGACGCCGGCGACCACGCGGGTGGTGCAGATCGAGCCGGGGCCGACGCCGACCTTGACCGCGTCTGCACCTGCATCGCGCAGCGCCAGGGCTGCGTCGCCCGTGACGATGTTGCCAGCGATCACCTGCACCTGGGGAAACTGTTTCTTGACCCAGGAGACACGGTCGATCACGCCCTGTGAATGACCATGCGCGGTGTCGACCACCAGCACGTCCACACCGGCCTCGACCAGTGCCGCCACCCGCGCCTCGGTATCCCCGCCAACGCCTACAGCTGCACCGACGCGCAGACGTTCGTGCAGGTCCTTGGCCGCATGCGGATTGTCACGCGCCTTCTGGATGTCCTTGACGGTGATCAGGCCACGAAGCTGGAAGGCATCGTTGACCACCAGCACCTTCTCGATGCGGTGCCGGTGCAGAAGATCCAGCACTTCATCATGTCCAGCCCCCTCCTTGACCGTGACCAGCTTCTCCTTGCGGGTCATGATGTTGCGCACGGGGTCGTCGTGTTTCTTTTCGAAGCGCAGGTCACGGCTGGTGACGATCCCCACCAGTTCGGAGCCATCGACGACCGGCACGCCGGAAATGCTGTTGCCACGGGTGATCTGCATCACCTCGCTGATGGATGTATCCGGGCCGACAGTGATCGGGCTGCGGATGACGCCGGCCTCGAACTTCTTCACCAGACGCACTTCTGCTGCCTGTTGTTCGGGGGTCATGTTCTTGTGGATGATGCCTATACCGCCACATTGCGCCATGGTGATGGCCAGTCGCGACTCGGTCACCGTGTCCATGGCCGCCGAGACAATCGGCACGTTGACGCGGATGTCCCGTGTAAGACGGGAGGAGGTGTCCACATCGCGCGGCAGCACGGTCGAGTGGGCGGGGACGAGGTAAACGTCGTCGTAGGTCAGTGCCTCGGCAAGGATGCGCATGGCGTGTTTTCCCGCAGGTAAATCGGTTTAGTGTACTGGATTGGAGTGGATCTGGGACAATTTTGGCAGCATCTGTATACCGACTTCGAGTACATCAACCGGCTGCACAGGTGCCCACCAGTGCAGCAGGCAGCGGTACGTGGAAGGGCTTTCGGTATGGTGGCCCTTGCCTGCAGCCTGTCATTACGTGCGGCCTCTTGCGTAGGTCAGGCTTCAGCAGAGCCCAACCTGAAGTTCTTGCGCATGGCCTTGATGCAGCACCGGCCGCGCCGCGAACCGGGACCCGGATCCATGCCCTGCACCAGTAGCCGAGCATGCGTGTGCGTCGGGTGAGTTTTCAAGCCACTGAACGTGCCTGACGTGATTCGGTGGCTTCCAGGGTGTTTTCAATCAGCGTCGCCACCGTCATCGGCCCTACCCCACCGGGGACCGGCGTGATCCACGAGGCGCGCTCTCGCGCGACTTCGTACTCGACATCGCCGACCAGACGACCGTCGTCAAGGCGATTGATGCCGACATCAATGACCACTGCGCCGGGTTTGATCCAGTCACCCTTCACCAGCCCTGGCTTGCCCACGGCCACCACCACAATGTCCGCACGACCGACATGCTCGGCCAGGTTCCGAGTGAACCGGTGGCAGCAGGTCACGGTAGCGCCGGCGACCAGGAGTTCGAGTGCCAACGGCCGTCCGACATGGTTGGATACACCCACGATCACCGCGTCACGCCCGCGCACGGGTTTGTCGGTATGTCCGAGCAGTGTCATGACGCCCTTGGACGTGCAAGGGCGCAGCCCCAGCCGCCGCAACACCAGTCGCCCGACGTTGGTGGCATGGAAGCCATCCACGTCTTTTGAGGGTTCGATGCGATCGACCAGCGCATCTTCGTCCACATGATCCGGGAGCGGAGATTGCACCAGTATGCCGTTCACCGCCGGATCAGAATTGAGCGTGTCGATCAGGGCAAAAAGTTCGGCCTGGGTGGTGCTGGCCGGCAGGTCGTGCTCAAAAGAACGGAAACCGACCTGTTCGCAGGCACGACGTTTGTTGCGCACGTACACGGCCGAAGCCGGATCCTGGCCGACCAGGATCACTGCCAGTCCGGGCACCGTCCTGCCCGCGGCTACTCGCTCCGCCACCCGTTGCCCTACTTGGGCAAGCAGTTCCTGGGCGATGCGTTTGCCATCGAGAAGACGTGCGGTCATGGCCATGCAATCCAGTGAAAGCGCGCATTATCCGGGTTCATGGAGCGTGGCACAAATCCGATGGCTTGAATCGCGATGCACAAGCAGCAGACAGTATTTCGCACGAGGCCGTCACGTTGCTCCAGGTCTTGCCTGCCAACATGCCCGCAGTCGACACGATTGTGGGATCAAGCAATCGCTATCCCTTTCGGGTTGTGCGTTACTTGCGTTTTTTGGCCTTGCGGATCATCCGTTGGCGTTTGCGCTGCTGGCCTTCGGTGAGGACGTTGCGCTTGCCGGCATAGGGATTCTCGCTATCGCGCAATTCAATGCGTATGGGCGTGCCTTCTAGCTTGAAGGTCTTGCGGTAGGTATTTTCCAGATAGCGCCGATACGCCGGAGCGATGTGCTTGGTGCGGGTGCCGTGGATGACTATGGTGGGAGGGTTGTGCCCCCCCGGATGGGCGTATCGCAGCTTTGGCGCATGGCCTCGGACCAGTGGTGGCTGGTAAGCCTCGTAGGCTTTTTCCATGATGCGGGTCACCTGCGAGGATGTCATTGCGACATTGGCCGATGCATGGGCGCGATCCACGGCGCGCATCAGCTCGCGCAGCCCCGAGCCATGCTTGGCCGAGATGAACACGCGCCGCGCCCAGGACACAAACTC
>NZ_JAQIBU010000152.1 GCF_027858935.1 Oleiagrimonas sp.
CCACCGCGACGTCCGGGCCGGGGTGATAGGTCAGGCGCCTGGGTTGGCCACCGTCTGCAGGAACCACATAAACGTCAGTGTTGTTGTCGTAGGTACCGGTGAACACGATCATCTTGCCGTTCGGCGAGAAGATCGGCTTGGTCAGCATGTCCATGCCGCTGGCCAGCACATGGGCCTGACCACCGGCGCGAGGCATCTCCCAGATTTCGCCGCCGTATTCAAAGGCGATCCGGGTTCTGGACATGGTCGGATAGCGCAGCAGGAGCAGGAGATGGTCCGGGTTCTTGACCGAGCATGTACAGTCGGCAGCCGATGTGGCGGTCGGGGCCATGATGGTCAATGCGGGCGCCATCACAACGCAGGCAAGTGCAGTAAGAAATGATCGTCGCATGATGACTCCAGGTGCTTGATCGCAGAACGTGCCCTGATGACGGAGCACGGCAGGAGACCACCTTAAGGGATGACAGGGCCGGCTGACCCGTGTCACAGGTCATTGTCGGGGACCCGGTGCTGTTTTCCAGAGCCACGCGCATGCATCCTCCCGGAACCCCTTGCAGCATGTGCAGGGCATCGACAAGGCCTTTTGCGCTTCGCTGCCATCCTGCCTGAGCACCACTGCCTGCCGATGGACACGGATGTACAAACAGTGGGGCTACTGGTAGGTGTACACCAGCATGATCGGTCGCTCCCGGCCGTACGAGTGTGCACGGTCAAGCCTGCTGAAGTCGTGCAGCAAATCCATGCTTTCAAGGTCAGTCAACCGGATGCTATGGATGTCCACGTACTGGGCTTTTTGCAGGGTATTCGCGCTGATCGTGCATCCGTGATATCTGCGCTTTGAGGGCGGAACCGTCTTTTCCGGGGACCATGTTACAAGCAGCGTGCAGGTCGGCGTCTGGATGGCTCCGCTGAAAGTGATGCGCCCTCCGCCGGATGAGGAGTACGACAGCGTCACTGCAATGGCCAGCAGGCTGGCCAAAAGGATGAGTATCCAAAGGTGTCGCATGGGCAGATCCTTCCTGCAGCGGTCCTGCAGTGGAAAGTATGGCGCGACAACTGTCCGCAGCGAATGATGCAGGTCAAGTACTGCGTTGAGCCACGCCATTGCCTGTCTGGCTGGAGTCAGAAACGGGGTCGATCCAGGGGATCCGTAGGGCAAGCCCCGTCCATTGCGGCCAGAGACAGCACGATGATGCTTGCATCACCGGGTGGGGCAATCCATGGCCTGCCCGTCGGAAAGCCCCGGCACGTCGCTGGACAGCGCGCGTGCGGGGAAAACGATGCCCCGTTGGAACAAGTTGGGGCCGGATCATCCATGGGCAGGTGTTGTATTGCCTCTACAATTGGGTAATGCAGGGATTCATCTTCTGCTTTCCGAGGGTCGCACCGGGTCGGTCCTTTTACGCGATCGTCTTTAGCGTATTCATCCAATGGAGCCGCTGAGGTCTGAAGTCACTAGACGACAAACTTCAACCGGGCCGTACATCGATACATGGAGATCCAATGACTGATATTTCTCAAGCCGGCACCTATCGGGTGGGCAACCACACCGTCAATCGCCTCGGCTACGGTGCCATGCAGCTTGCCGGCAAGGGCGTGTTCGGCCCGCCTGCCGATCGCGAGGCTGCGCGGTCAGTCTTGCGCGAGGCGCTCGCCAGCGGGGTCAATCACATCGATACCAGCGACTTCTACGGCCCCTACGTCACCAACCAAATCATTCACGAGGCGCTGCATCCTTATGACGACGATCTGGTCATTGTCACCAAGATCGGCGCCAAGCGTGGCGAAGATGGCTCCTGGAATCCGGCGTTCTCCGAGCACGAACTGACCCGTGCCGTGCATGACAACCTGCGCCATCTGGGGCTGGATACTCTTGACGTGGTCAATCTGCGGCTGATGTTCAGCAAGCATGGCCCCGCCGAAGGTTCGTTGGAAGCGCCGCTCACCGTGCTGGCCGAACTGCAGCAACAGGGCCTGGTTCGGCAGATCGGGCTAAGCAACGTGACCCCCACTCAAGTCGCCGAGGGTCGCGCCATCACGGATATTGTGTGTGTACAGAACGAGTACAACCTGGTCCAGCGCAACGACGATGCACTGATCGATGAACTCGCTGCAGCGGACATTGCTTACGTTCCGTTTTTTCCGCTGGGCGGCTTCACCCCGCTGCAATCGGCGGTTCTTGTTCAGGTGGCGGCTTCGCTCGAGACGTCACCCATGCAGGTCGCGCTGGCATGGCTGCTGCAGCGC
>NZ_JAQIBU010000202.1 GCF_027858935.1 Oleiagrimonas sp.
GGTTGGGAAAATAGCGGCGGTTGATAGCCGCGATGTCCGAGTCGGCTACGGTGCAGTCGATCTTGCCTGACCAGACCTTGCGCAACAGCTGTTCCGTGCCTGCGGTCGAGTCGACACGCCAATGCAGCTTCGGATGCTCAACCTTGAGCGCATCGAGGCGGGCGACATAGCTGCTGTCAGCCACTACCTCGAGGTCGAGGCCGACCAGATCGTCGACCGCATCCGGAGAAGGCCCACCACGCCGGCACACGACCTGCTGCGTCACCTGCTGATAGCTCGGACCGAAATCGAACTGCTTATCGCGCTGCGCGGTCCGGGTGAGACCCGCGGCGACCATGTCCCCTTTGCCCGCAGCCATGGCTTGCATCAATGCCGCAATCGAGTCCTTGATCACGAACTTCGGGGTTACGCCCAACGACCTGGCGTAGGCACTGGCAAGAGCGTATTCCGGCCCCTGCGGCTGGTCGTCCCGGCCCACGTAATACGTGGTCGGTGCATTGCGTGTCAGTACAATGAGGCTGCCGCGAGCCTTGATCTGCTCAAGCACTCGATCCGTTTTCTGTGCGCAACCGACGGATGCCAGGACCAGAAGCGGAAGCGCCCATCTGGATACAGCAAGAAACCGCGAAAACACCCGCAATGGCGTGGTCTGTTCGTTCTGCATAAGTTGTTTCCCCTGCGTCACACTGCACAACCATACCCCGGATCAGCGTCCACTTTCACCCTTCGGACGCTCGACACGCATTATCAGAAGAGGTGCTTCATCAGGGATACACTGGACTTTTCAGGCCAGCCAGCTCGCCTGGTCCGGGTACTTGGAGCACGCCAGATACACCTCGTCAGTGATCGTTCCCGTCGTGTTACAACCCGCTGACAAGATGCCTGAAAATCACGCCAGTTCGATCGTCAAACCTGTCGGCCGCAAGGCAACCGACGGCGCGACAAACGCCCGCCCTGCTTCGGGATACAGCGAGGGATTGCGAATCGAGAACGCGAGCTGTACGGGTCGCCGCTACAAAAGTACTCAGCCTGGAATAGCGCCTTTTTTGACAGGTGCACGATGAAATTCTTCACGGTTCGCAGGCAGCAGGGCCGGGTAGTCTGACCATTCGTCACACGCGAGGAAACTTTCGTGCAGCAGGATGATGGCAGCACCAAAAAAAACCTTTCGCCCACCATCGCACTCGCCGTACTCGGCATCGTCTATGGCGACATCGGTACCAGCCCGATCTACGCCGTTCGCGAATGCTTCCGCGGCCTGTCGCCGCTGCCGGTCACCGAACCCAACATCCTCGGCATTCTGTCGCTGATCTTCTGGGCGCTGATCCTGGTGATCTCGACCAAATACATGATCTTCGTACTGCGCGCCGACAATCATGGCGAAGGCGGTATCTTCGCGTTGCTGGCACTGCTGCGTCCGGATAAGGAACAGGATCGCTGGTCGCGCCGACTTCTGATCCTGCTGGGGCTGTTCGGCGCAGCGCTGCTGTTCGGTGGCAGCATGATCACGCCGGCGATCTCGGTACTGAGCGCCGTCGAAGGTCTGCAGGTGGGCGCCCCCGGTCTGCAACCCTGGGTGCTGCCAATCACCATCGGAATCCTTGTCGGACTGTTTGCCTATCAGCACCGCGGCACCCAACACGTGGGCCTGACCTTCGGACCGATCATGGTGCTGTGGTTCGTGACCCTGGCGCTGCTGGGCGTAGTGGCCATCATGAATCACCCGGGCGTATTGCGCGCAGCGTCACCGTCTTATGCGGTCCAGTTTCTGTTACTCAACGGCTGGTCGGGCTACCTGGTCCTGGGCGGCGTGTTTCTGGTGGTGACCGGCGGCGAGGCGTTGTACGCGGACCTGGGCCACTTTGGCGCGCGGCCCATCCGCATCATGTGGTTCAGCCTGGTGCTCCCGTCACTGCTGATCAACTATTTCGGCCAGGGCGCAGAGCTGCTCAGCCATCCGCACAACCTGCAGCAGCCGTTCTTCAACATGGCGCCGCACTGGTCGCTGTACCCTCTGGTGATCGTGACCACGGCGGCCACCGTGATTGCCTCGCAGGCGGTGATCAGCGGCACGTTCTCACTGACCCGTCAGGCCATGCAATTGGGCATGATCCCGCGCATGCAGGTGCGCCAGACCGCCGCCGACGCGCACGGCCAGATCTACATGCCGGGCGTCAACTGGACCCTGATGCTGGCCGCCTGCGGCCTGGTGCTGTCGTTCGGCTCGTCCAGCGCGCTGGCGGCGGCCTACGGCCTGAGCGTCAACGCCACCATGCTGGTGACCAGCATCCTGGCCTTCAACGTCGCCATCGAGCGCGGCGGCTGGTCGCTGCCACGCGCGCTGCTGCTGCTGGTGGGGTTCACCACCATGGACCTGGCCTTCCTGGTGGTCAACGGCATGAAGATTCCCGATGGCGGCTGGTTCCCGCTGGCCATGGGCGCGCTGATGTTCGCGCTGATGGCCACCTGGCGACGCGGCACCGAACTGCTGCTGCGCGCCTACGAAGCCGATGCCGTCAGCATCACCACCCTGGTCGGCAGGCTGGAAAACGACCCGCCCATGCGCCTGCCCGGCAGCGCCGTGTTCTTCACCGCGCGCGCCGAGGACGTGCCGCAATCGCTGCTGCACCTGCTCAAGCGCACCCGCGCGCTGCAGGAAAACGCCGTCATCGTCACCGTGTCGGTGGCCCGTGTGCCGCGGATCAAACCGGACGACCGCATCCAGGTGGAAAACTTTGGCGAGGGCCTGCACGCCGTGCGGCTGCGTTACGGCTTCATGCAGGGCTTCAACATCCCGTCCGACCTGACCCTGTGCGTGGACGCCGGCGACCTGCCCATCGACATGGAGCAGGTCACCTACTACGTCGGCCACACCTCGATCCTGGCTGGACGCAAGAAAGGCGGCATGATGGCCTGGCGCGACCGCCTGTTCGCATTCATGGTGCGCAACACCATGCAGGCCACCTCGCAATACCAGATCCCCGCCGGTCGCGTGATCGAGATCGGGCTGCAGTTGGGCATCTGAGCGCGCCTTGCGCGCGGATGATCAATCGTCGTGGTCCGGCTTGCGGGCGGGACGTGTCTGCTCACGCACGCGGAGCGCGTGCGGATACGGCGTGCCCGGGTGCAGCCCGCGCCACAGCACGTGGTTGAAAGCGACTGTCGGGATGTCGTCCTCCACGTGCCAGTCGTAGCCGCGCGTTTGTTGCGCCCACCACTGTGCGGGGCGGGGCTTGTGCCAGCGCGGCAAGGTCATGGCCTCGCTGCTCTGCGGCAGCCGGGTCGCGGTCAACGGGCGCGGTTCGGTGGCGTGGAAATCCCAGTGCCTGGCGTTGCGGTCGAACACCGTGGCCATGGGCCGCTCGTAGGCATCGTTCAGCGTCATCGGACCGAATCCAAGAATGTCCTCGATGGTGCGCACCAGGTTCACCGTGGTGTAGCGGTCGCTGACCACGGCGTGGTGCTTCACATACGGTCCGGCCACGAACGCGACGCTGCGGTGGGCGTCCACGTGGTCGGGACCGTCCTGGGCATCATCTTCGACCACGAAGATCAGCGTGGAGTCCGCATACGGCGAGTGGGCGACGGTCTCGATCAGCTTGCCGACGGCTTCGTCGTTGTCGGCCACTTCGGTATCGGGCGTGTTCACGCCCTTGATGGCCTGGTCGAAGTTGCCCAGATGGTCGTGCATCAGCCGCACCAGCTCCAGCGACGGCAGGTCCTGATGCTTGACGTAGCCGGCGAACTCGCGCGCCCATTCCGCCTCGCGGTAGACGTCCGGATAGCGGTTGTCGAAGCCGCGGAAGTACGGATCCGTGCGCGGGGCCAGCGTCGGGTTGGTCGACACCGCCACGCGTACGCCACGGGCGTGCGGATCGATGATTTCGCCTATGCCGCCCTGCGACGTCGGTCGATCGTACGGCTCCAGGTCGATGAAGAACCCGTAATTGCGCACGCTCAGTCCTGCGCGCAGCGCCGCGTCCCACAGGTAGCCCTTCTGCTTCTGGCCCTGCGGTCCGTCGGGCGCGGCGACATCGTTTTGGCCCGGCAGCAGGTCGGGATCATCCGGGTAATACGGTGCCACCTTGCGCCGATCCGCCAGGGTCGGCAGGGCCACGTTGACGTTGCGGTTCTCACCCTCCCAGTCGTAGGACAGTCCGTCCAGCGCGTAATTGATCGGAATGTTCTTCTCGCCCGCGTCGCTCTCGCGCGCGGCCGTGCTCCAGGCCCACCCGTTGCCGCTGACCTCGCCGGTGTCGTAGAAATTGTCCAGATCCACGAATTGCCGCGCCAGACGATGCGCATTGGGCGTGATGTCCTTGCCGAACTCCACCAGTGACGGTGCGCCGTTGCCTTCACCCAGGTCGCCCAGGATCTGGTCGTAGGCGCGGTTTTCACGCACTACGTAGATGATGTGACGGATGTGACGGTGCAGGAACGTCATCATGGCCCGGTCGCTGGCGCTCTCGGCAAACCCGAAGTGATTGTTGCGCGCCACCTGATGGGTGAGCTTCTGCAGCACCTCCGCGTCAGGCCGCGGAAAGCTCAGCAGCCCGGCGTGCGAGCGCTGCAGGATGTAATCGTTGCGCGAGCGACAGTCTGCATCGCGCTTGATGTTGTAGTTGTTGCGCGAGCAATTGCGCGCGTTCGGCCCCGGCACGCTCTTGCCGTTGACCACGTACAGCCGCCCCCCGTCCGCGCTGACGCTGACGCTGTTGGGATAGAACCCGGTCGGGATCAGCCCGGTGACCTGCGGATGCGGCGTGTCCAGCGCCACCACCGCCACCGCGTTGATGCCGCCGTCGGTGACGTACAGCCGCCGGCCGTCCGGCGACAGCGCCAGGCTGTTGGGCACCGTGCCGTGGAAAAATGCCGTCGCGCCCAGCAATGACGAGGGCGCAGTCACGCGCACATGATCGACCACGCGATCCACGTGGGTGTCGATCACGTCGACTTCGGCCTCGTTGTCACAGGCCACATACAGCTTCCTGCCGGCATGACCGAGCAGCATGCGGTTGGGATTGCCGTGGACCGGAATGCGCGCGACCAGCTTGGGCGAGGTTCCCAGGCGAACCACGTCGACCTCGCGGTCGCGCTGGCTGGACACGTAGGCCATGTCGTTGCCGCGCAGCACCACCCACAGCGGATACTCGCCACCGGCCTTGCCATGCTGCGCCGGAGTCACCCGACCGGGTCGCAGCGGCACGTCGGTCACGCTGCGCGTGGACAGATCCACCCGCGACAGGCTGTCGTTGTAGTAGTTGGCCACCACCAGGGTCTTGCCATCCTGGGTCACCGCCAGACCGGCCGCTTCCGGCTTCACGTGCAGCCCGACGCCGCCATGATTGGCAAACCGGTACTTGCTGCGCAACAGATGGCCCAGCGCGATCGGCTTGCCGCTCTGCGCCCAGCGTCCATGGCGAAGCGCAAACACGTGCACGTTGTCGTCGTCCCCTCCGGCGACATAGAAATGCCGCCCGTCAGGTGCAAAAGCCAGTCCCATGTAGGTCGCCGGGACCGGCAGTACCTGGGTCTTGCGCGGCGCACCGTGGCGGATGTCGTAGACAAACACGTACTGGTTGGAATCGGCCCGTATCGGCCGACCGTTACGGCCGAAGATCTGGTTGTAGCCGCTGGTCAGCACCAGCAGCGTGTGCCCGTCCGGACTCACCGCCGTGGTCACGGCCTGGTTGGCACGAAAGTCCGGAAACCGTTTCAGGCCCGGGTCCAACGTCTGGAATATCGCGCCCGGTGCCGCGCGCGGCGTCAGCGCCTGGCCGCTGGGCGTCAGCCTGGCCGTAGCGTCTGCCTGTGCCAGTGATGCCAGCGCCAGGCCGAAGATCACCCCCCCTACCCATCGATTCAATTGCATGGTCACACTCTGGTTCCGAACGGATTCATGCCCAACACCGTCCTTATGGACCGGACAGCGTCTCGGCGTCTCATGCCGCGACATGGACACCATGGTGCCGCGTCCATGCATCGATTTTATGACAGCCGACTGCAATCAGGTTGCCCGCCGTTGATCCGCATGTTCGAGGGTTCACCCGCACACGTCTTGCCCCAGATTGATTGCGCGTCGCATCCGCTGCAAGCAGCGGGCGATTGAGGATCGAGGTAGGCGATCTGCGCGGCCTTGGATGAGGACGCATTGGCTTGTCGAACCCGGATACCGGGCCCATATCCATAGCTGAGCTTCATCAACGGAGACCCCCCATGCTCTACAGAAAACAGACCCGCAAGACCGTGCAGCAAGCCTTTGAGGACATCCAGCCTGTGCTCAAGGAGCACAAGTTCGGCATGCTGCATCACTACGACTTGCGCGAAACCCTCAAGAGCAAGGGCTTCGACCTGCCCCAGGCCTGCCTGGTGCTGGAGGTGTGCAACCCGAAACAGGCGCACGAGGTGCTGGGCGTGGACATGGCGCTGAACATGGCGCTGCCCTGCCG
>NZ_JAQIBU010000207.1 GCF_027858935.1 Oleiagrimonas sp.
ACACCCCCGCAGCTACATAGGGGTCGGCATCGGCCCATGCCTGCGCAGCCTGCTGGGAATCGAACTCGGCGACGATCAGGCTGCCGCTGAATCCGGCAGGACCAGGCTGCGGCGAGTCGATGGCCGGAAAGGGTCCCGCCAGGCGTAGGCGGCCCTGTGCCTGCAACGCCTGAAGCCGCTGCAGATGTGCTGCTCGCGCGGACTTGCGCTTATCGAGACTGTCCGGATGGTCGGTACCGCGGATGACATACCACATGAAAATCAAACCTTTGCCGTGATCGAGTGAAACAGGGTGTCAGCCCGCCTGCGGGCGCATGTAGGGAAACAACAGCACGTCGCGAATCGAGGACGAGCCGGTCAGCAGCATGACCAGACGATCAATGCCGACGCCAAGACCGCCCGTCGGGGGCAAGCCAACCTCGAGTGCCCGGATGTAGTCGGCATCGTAATGCATGGCTTCATCGTCACCGGCATCCTTGGCCTCGACCTGGGCCCTGAAGCGCGCCGCCTGATCCTCCGGATCATTGAGCTCGGAGAAGCCGTTGGCAATCTCCTTGCCGCCGATGAAAAGCTCGAACCGATCGGTCATGCCCTTGTCGGTGTCGCTCTCGCGGGCCAGCGGAGAGACCTCGACCGGGTGGTCAGTGATGAAAGTGGGCTGCACCAGGTCCGCCTCGACCGTCTTCTCGAAAATCTCCAGCAGCAGCTTGCCCCAGCCATAGCCGGACTTCACCGTCACACCCAGCTGACGGGCGTGCTTGGCCATGGCCTCGCGATCACGGATCTCCTCGCGCTTGATCTGCGGATTGGCCTCGAGCACCACATCGTCCATCCGCACGCGACGAAAGACCGGACCGACATCGATGTCCTGCCCATCCCAGGTCAGCGCAGTGGTCTCAAGCACGTGCTCTGCAGCGTCGCGGATCATGCCCTCGGTCAGGTCCATGATCTCGTGGTAACTGGCATAAGCCTGGTACAGCTCCAGCATGGTGAATTCGGGGTTGTGGCGGGTCGATACGCCTTCATTGCGGAAGTTGCGGTTGATCTCGTAGACCCGATCAAAACCGCCCACCACGAGGCGCTTCAGGTACAGCTCCGGCGCCACACGCAGGTACAGGTCCATATCCAGCGCGTTGTGGTGGGTGACGAATGGCCGCGCGGTCGCACCACCCGGGATCACATGCATCATGGGCGTTTCAACTTCCATGAAACGACGTCCGGGCGCTTCCAGCCATTGCCGGATGTAGCCGATGATCTGCGAGCGCAATGCGAACGTGCGACGTGAGGCCGCGGTGACGATAAGGTCGACGTAGCGCTGGCGATAGCGCTGTTCCACGTCGCTCAGGCCATGAAACTTGTCGGGCAACGGTCGCAGGCTCTTGCTCAGCAGCCGGATCTGTTCGACGCGCAGCGACAGTTCTCCCGTGCGCGTACGCATCAGGACACCCTCGGCACCGACGATGTCGCCCACGTCCCAGCCCTTGAACGCATCGTAGACATCACCCACGGTCGCCTGCCGCACGAACAGCTGGATCCGGCCCGTGAAATCCTGCAGCTGCACGAAACTGACCTTGCCCTGCACACGCTTGAGCACGATCCGCCCGGCGATCTTCACCCGGACTGATTCAGCCTCGATGGCCTCGGCGGTATGCACCTCGAGGTCGGCATACTCTGTCTGCAGATCACCGGCAAATCGGTCGATGCGAAAGTCGTTCGGATAGGCAATACCCTGCACGCGCAGCGCGGCGAGTTTTTCACGGCGCTCGGCAATCAGACGGTTCGGGTCGACTTCGGGCGCCGTTTCAATGTCCGGGCCGGAAGCCGGAGCATCTTCGGGATTTCGTGTTGCAGTCATCGGGGTATCCGTGCACGCAGTAACTGCGCAGTGTATTCGAGGCCGTCCGCTTCACAAAGCCATCGGCGAAACTTCGCGTCAGGCCCGGCCATAAACAGCCTGAGGAGGTTTTTTTGTGAATTGCCTCACATATTTCTCGGGAGTATAAGTGTATGCCTCGCCGCCGGCTCGATGGGGATTTTGCGGCGAGTCACCTCTATTGAAAGAGGTACAACCATGACTTTACGGAACCTTAAGTCGGCACTACTTACGTTGCTGGCTGTCGTTGTCGTGTGCGTGAGCGCACAGACCGCGGTCGCCAAGGAGGCAGCTCCGAAGAAAACGGAAAACAACATTACCGGCATGTGGCTACTCTGGGTCAAGGATGGGCAGTCCGCGAAGTTCGAAGCCGCGATCAAGCAATACGCGGCCTGGCGCAAGCGTGAGGGCGACCCGTTCTCGTGGTCCGTGTACAAGCCCATCGTGGGCAGTGATCTGGGGTACTACGTGGTGCGCTCGGAAGGGCATACCTGGAGCGAGATCCAGGCCGAGGAAACCTGGGATCAGGCCCACACGAACGACGCAAGCGGCTCCCACCTGGGCGAGTACGTCAGCCGGGAGGCGCATTATTTCAGCCAGGATGACAACCCACACACGCACTGGACGCCCAGCAAGGACTACATGTACTTCAGCGTGACCACGTATCACTTCATACCGGGCACGGGCGCCACCGTGCGCAGCGTGCTGGACAAGGTGCAAAAGGCCGTCAGCGACGCCAAGTGGCCCTACAGCTACAGCATCAGCTACCTCATCGGCGGCAAAGGTGGCATGGACATCGTCGAACCGATGAAGTCCCTGGAAGGGATGGCCGAGTCCAAGCCCAGCATGATGGAAGTGCTGGCCAAGTCGCTGGGTGGCAAAAAGGCGGCGCAGGCCCTGATGCAGAAGTTCGGGACGTCCATCAAGAGCCACGACTACACCATCTATCAATACCGACCCGACCTGACCGACCAGAACTGAGCGTGATCGAGGTACTTCGCTCCTGCTCCGGCAGGAGCGATTTTTTCAGGCCGTCGCGTCGCTGCGCTTGGCCCCGGCCTGCAGGCCGGACTTGAGCGCGCCCTCGACGAATTCGTCCAGGTCCCCGTCCAGCACCTTCTGCGTGTCACTGCGCTCGATGCCGGTGCGCAGATCCTTGATCCGTGACTGGTCCAGCACGTAGTTGCGGATCTGGCTGCCCCAGCCGATATCGGACTTGGTCGCTTCCAGCGCATCCTTCTCGGCGTTGCGCTTTTGCACTTCCAGCTCGTAGAGTTTTGCGGCCAGCATCTTCATGGCGCGGTCGCGGTTGGCGTGCTGGCTGCGCTCGGTCTGGCAGGCCACGACCACGCCGCTGGGCAGGTGCGTGATGCGCACCGCCGACTCGGTCTTGTTGACGTGCTGGCCACCGGCGCCGGACGAACGGTAGACGTCGGTCTTGAGATCGGCCGGGTTGATGTCGATGTCGATACTGTCATCGACCTCGGGTGAAACGAATACCGAGGTGAAGCTGGTGTGGCGCCGATTGTCCGAATCAAACGGGCTTTTGCGCACCAGACGGTGCACGCCGATCTCGGTTTTCAGCCAGCCGTAGGCGTAATCGCCCTCCACGCGGATGGCGGCCGACTTGATGCCGGCCACTTCACCACCGGAAACCTCCAGCAGCTCGGTCTTCCAGCCGCGGTGCTCACACCAGCGCAGGTACATGCGCAGCAGCATTTCGGCCCAGTCCTGGGCCTCGGTGCCACCGGCGCCGGCCTGGATGTCGACAAAAGCATTATTGGTGTCCATTTCGCCGGAGAACATGCGCTGAAACTCGAGCTTGTCGACGCGACGTGCGAACTTGGCGATATCGGCCCCGACCGAGGCCAGCGTGGCTTCGTCACTGTCCGCCGCCGCCAGATCCAGCAGCTCGCCACTGTCGGAAAGTCCGTTTGCGAGCGTGTCGAGTTCGCTGACGATCTGCTCCAGACGGGCACGCTCACGGCCCAGGTCCTGTGCCCGGGAAGGGTCGTCCCAGACGGACGGCACCTCCAGCTCGCGGGTTACTTCTTCCAGGCGTTCGCGCTTTCCCGGGTAGTCAAAGAAACCCCCTGAGCGCATCGACACGGCCCGTGAGGTCGGTGATTTGCGCAAGGACTGGATTGATCTCGATCATGATGACATCCATACAAGTGTACGCCCGCACGCTTGCAGGCAAGGGCGGCGAGGATAGCAAATGCCGGTGGCGCTTTCAGTGCTGTTGCAGACTTTCGACAATCCATGAACGTGCTGCGTCGAGCTGATTTGCACGGAAGGCGCGAAAGTCTCCGGGCATCAGCGCACCCAGGGCCGGAACGGCCTGCCGCATCCACTCGACATCGGCCACCACCGCGACCCGCTCGAATCCCGTGAAGTGGCGCAGACCGAGCTTGGCATCGTCCCACAACGCACGGCTTTCGAAACCCGTGAAATCTTCGGCAAAGTGATACAGCAACCGGACCTTGTCGTTCAGCGTGAACACTGCTTCGATGTCGGGCACGATCACCGACTCATAGTCCTCCGCCGTGACCTCCCCGTGCGCAGTGAAGCCGATTACGCCGGCCGGAAGATCCTTCATCTGTTTGATCATCTGTCGTACTCCATGGCCCTCTCGCTGAGCGTCAGGCCTTCAGGTATCCGCGCTCAATGGCCAGGCGATACAGGTCCAGTTCGGAACCGGCGCCCAGCTTGCCCATCAGGTTTGCACGATGAATGTAGACCGTCTTCTGCCCTATGCCCAGAGCGGCCGCAGTCTGTTTCGGTGTCTTGCCCTCGGCAAGCAGCAGGAACACCTCGCGTTCGCGTGCGGTCAGTCGATGCAATGGGTCCAGTTCCTTGCTTGGCCGAATGGCACGGCGACGCGCAATATCCGAGCTGATGAACTGCTTGCCTGCCATGACCGCACGCAAGCCGGCCACAAGCTCCTCAGGAGCGGCACCCTTGGTGACATACCCGCTGGCACCGCGCCGCAACGCCTCGGAAACATACGGTTCGCTCTCGTGCATGCTCAGCACCACCACGCGGGTGTTCGGAGAAATACTGATCAGGTGCTCCACCAGGGGCAGTCCACTGGCATCCGGCAGGGAAAGGTCCAATGCCACCAGATCGGGAGCAATCTGAGCTACAGCTTCCACTGCCTCATCGGCGTTGCGGCATTCCGCACTCACCTCGATGTCGGATTCCATCTCGATCAGGCTCTTGAAGCCCTCACGGACAATGGCATGGTCGTCGACCAGAACGATTCGATACATGAGAAAACTCTAGCGCCAAAATGAACCATTGGGGAAACTACTTTCGATAGTGCCCGCATGTACACTTCTGCTGCCATGCTCAGACGTATGCCCCTCCGCACCCGCGGCCCTGTATTGGGAACTGCCTATTTCGCCATCTGGCTTCTTCTGCTGACCTATGCAGAACCCAACTGGCTAGTGTTTCCGGGGCTTCGCTTCAGCGTGCTGATGCTTGTCCGACCGCGCTACTGGCCCTGGTTGATCGCTTCCGAATGGCTGGCCGACATCCAGCACCTGACAAGTCTTTACGGCATGTCGCTGGAGACATTGGACTTCCTGCTTGGTCAGGCGCCGCATGTGCTGCTGGTTGCAGGCCTGGTGCTGGTGCTTCGCCGGTTCGGGCTCAAGGCCTCGCTTCGCACGCCGGAAGATGTGGCTCGATTGCTGGCTGCTGCGCTGCTGGTTGCATTCGCCAATACACTGGTGAGTTGGGGCCTGAACAAGCTGCTTCACCCGATGCAGGCCCTGGGCGGAATCGGTGGAGCGATCGGTGGCGAACTGATGCATGAATACCTGGGCTGCCTGCTGATCGCGCCCTTGCTGATCATGCTGACTCGTGATTTTCCCGAGCGTAGAGATATTGTCCGCACCATGTTGGAAACCCTGCTGGTTCTGCTCCCATCTCTGGCCTTGTTGCTGGTGATGCTGCAAAGCTCGCCCCCGTTGCCAGGATTTGCGCGGATCCTTTCGCTGGCGCCAGTGCTGCTTTTCGCCTTTCGCAATGGCTGGCGCGGAGCGATCTTCTCGATGCTGGTGGTCAACTGCGGGATGATGCTTTTCACTCAGGTCGACCTGCACCACCCACCCTCCTCCGAATCATTGCTGTTCCTGGCAGTTGCGGGCACTGGCGCAATGGTTCTCGGATCAGCCTCCGATGCACTGCGCCGAAGCAGTCGTCGCCTGGCCGTACAGAACGCCCGTCTGGAAGGCGCCAATCGGCGCCTGGACCATCTCGCACGTCAGCTCAGCGACGCAGCACGGCGCAATCTCCGCACCGAGGAGCATCAACGTCGTCATGTGGCGGCCGAACTGCATGACGAACTCGGCCAGAACCTGACCGCCATCCAGACGCGCGTGAAACTGGCCCAGACCCGTCTGCGTGAAGCTGGCCTGGCGGATGTCGAAACCTCGATCAACGATATCCTTGCCCACATGCGCGCTGCCGTACGTCGCCTCCTGAACAGCCTGCGGCCTACGGTACTGGACGAATTCGGTCTTGCCCGGGCACTCGAGGAGGGACCGATACGCGACCTGCTCAAGACGGCAGGCATCGAATACAGCGTCGAATTGCAGGGCAACCTGCGCGACCTTGACGAGGATACGCGTACCACGGTCTACCGTGTGGTCCAGGAAGCGGCTACCAATACCGTCAGACACGCCATGGCCGAAAACTTCGCTTTGCGATTACGCAGCGGGATACGCCAGAGTGGTCGTGTGGTGCTCATCGACCTCAGGGACGATGGCATCGGCCTTGGCATCCACCCGCATGATCAACGTAGCGGTCATGGTCTGCAGAGCATGCGCGACCGGGTCACAGCATTGGGAGGGATCTTCCGTATCTACCCCGTCGCGCGAGGCACACGCCTGCGGATTCTGCTTCCTGCCAGCACCTCGAACCATTAGTACAAAAAATTATTTTTGTGTAGATTATTGAAAAAAAAAGTAATTTTTATGTTATGAATGGACGTAAGAATTTTTCCCATATTCAGCCTATCCATGGATCATTAAGCTCAAGCACGTTGATGTGGGGGAGTCGCCGCACAGCGGCGGTTCGAGTCGGTCGTGGGGACGATTGGCTCAACAACCCGGAAGGATCCGGGTTTGCCGGTTCAGTGACCTGATGCGCGTCCGGACTGATGCCATCACGACCTGTGCCGGTCTGAGCCGTGAGAAGAACATGGAGTTCTTCCACGGCTTTTTCGTTTACGGAAAATGTGCCGCCGAAGCATCACATCCCCTGCGCCCAGGATGACGGGTTCTCTCAGCCCCGGTTTTTGCGCACGTACAGCACCAGGCTGTGATCCTCGATCTGATAGCCATGGCGCTTGGCAATTTCGTGCTGCAGCTTTTCGATCTCGTCGCTGACGAACTCGATGACCTTGCCGCTGTCTATGTCGATCATGTGGTCGTGGTGTTGGCCACGATCAAGCTCGAAGACGGCTTGGCCGCCCTCGAAATTGTGCTTGACCAGAATGCCGGCCGCCTCGAACTGTGTAAGAACGCGGTAGACCGTGGCCAAACCGATGTCCTCCTTGTTCTCCAGCAACCTGCGATAGATGTCCTCGGCCGTAAGGTGCCGCTGCGGGGACTCCTCGAACAAGTGCAGGATGCGAGTACGCGGATGCGTGACCTTGAGGCCGGCCTTGCGCAGCTCCTGGGTTTCCTGGTTCATGAGGGATTCCTGCCAGCGCAAGCGCGCCATGTGCTAATTGACGTCTAGTGTATCATTGCCCCTTTAGCTCCAACCGGATCCACAGCCCATGCAAACGCTCTTTCGCACACTGGTCCTGGCGACCCTTGCAGCCTCCATCAGCGCTTGCGGACTGGTCTACAAGCCCGCCGTGCAGCAGGGCAACCTGCTTCAGAAGAAAACCGTGGACAAACTCAAGATCGGCATGACCAAGCGTCAGGTCGCGGTACTGCTGGGCACCCCAGCCATTACATCCCCGTTCAACCATGATCGCTGGGACTATGTGAATACGATGTACATGCAGGGTCACAAGCCCACCATCCACGCCATGACGCTTTACTTCAAACTGGGCGCACTGGCCCGTATCAAAGGCCACTACTACGGCCAGAATGCGACCAAGGAACAGGAGCTTCTGAACCAGGCCAAGAAATACCATGTCGAGGAGCCAACAAAGGGTCCTCGCGGAGACAAGAATCACAACAGCGGCGCACCGCAGCCGGGTGGTAGCTGATTCAGTGTTTGGTTCGATGCGCCCTGCGCCTCCGGGCCTCCATGGGATCCAGTTGCAGCGGACGATAGATCTCGACACGATCGCCATCGTGCAGTAATCGATTACGCTTGACCTTTCGCCCGTGGACACCCACTGGCATCCGATCCAGGTCCATCTGCGGAAACACCTGGTTCACATCGCATGCGGCCAGTGCATCGGCCACGCAGGAACCCTCCGGCAGACAAACGCTTGAGCAATAAGCGCTTTCAGGTAACGCGTACGCCACCTGGACCGTAATCGACTCAGGCATATGCCTGTTCGGCCTCGGCGCAGAAATCATCCACCATGCGGTTGGCAAGGCTCTGGAATCCCATACGAAGCGCTGCAGCTCCGAGACCGCCGGCAACATCGAAATCCAGGTTCAGCTCGACCTTGCACCCCTGTTGACCCAGCGAGGTGAATGTCCAGCCCCCTTCCAGCTTGCGCAAAGGTCCATCCACCAGCTGCATGTCCAGGCGCTCGGGGCGATGACCCGTATTGCGGGTCGTGAAGCTCGGTCTCAGACCAGCCAGGCGCAGATTCAGACGTGCCACCATGACGTTTTCATGGTGTTCAAGGATCGACGCCCCCACACACCACGGGAAGCGCTTTGGGTATGCTTCGACATCATTGACCAGGTCGAACATCTGTTCTGGCGTAAAGCGCACCAGCGCGCTGCGACGGATCTGGACCACGGGCTCCTCATTCATTCCGGTAGCTGCCATTGTACGGCGGCACCCCTACAGTCTAGCGAACATGGCCAAGAACAAGGGCAAATCATCGGACAAGGGCGGGGGTACCATCGCGCTGAACAAGCGCGCCCGCTACGAATACCACATCGACCGTCGCTTCGAGTGCGGCATCGCCCTGCAAGGCTGGGAGGTCAAGTCGCTGCGTGCCGGGCGCATCAATTTCGGCGACAGCTACGCCATCATCAAGAACCGCGAGATCTATCTGTTCGGGACCTCGATCCCGGCCCTGATCTCGGCCTCCACGCACGTGCTGGCCGATGACCGTCGTACCCGCAAGCTGCTGCTGAACCGCCGCGAGATCGACGAGCTGATCGGCGCGGTCGAGCGCAAGGGTTACACCCTGATCCCGACCGCGCTGTACTGGAAAGGCAACAAGGTGAAACTGGAAATAGGCCTTGCCCGGGGCAAGAAGGACCACGACAAACGCGAGGTCGAGAAGCAGCGCGACTGGAACCGCGAGAAACAGCGCATCCTGCGCGCCGGCAACCCGACCGCCTGAACACCGCCCTGCCCGCCTGGACAAATGTCTTGAACCGGAACGGATCGCCTATATACTGATTCTTGCCAACATGCTTTCCCCGGGGGTGTCATGGCTTCGACGGGGGTAGTGCGATGGCTTGGTGCATGCCGAGGGGGCAGCTTTCCTCGTTAAACCAGCCGCAAAACTCATAATTGCCAACGACAGCAATTACGCTCTCGCCGCTTAAGGCGTAAGCCCCGAACCGATCTGTGCCCGTGCGGGCCGGTGTAGGGTCATCCACGCGGGACCGCTTCCGGACTGTTGCCTGTCGGCCCGGAGGTCAAATCAAGCAGGCTGGTCCTGCGGTGCGCTTTGCCCACCGTGCTATTGCAGGACGAGACCCAACGGTGAGCTAAGCATGTAGAACCGGGCGTCAAACGCCTTCGGACGCGGGTTCGACTCCCGCCACCTCCACCAATTCAAGCTCCAACGCAGTCCAAAAAAGGCCAGAAACCCTAGCAATAGCAAAGGTTCTGGCCTTTTTCTTGTCTAGACCCGTCCAAGAGCATCCATTGCAATCTGCCCCTAAATAGGGGCATTTCCGGGGGCATGAGGCATCCAGGTCATGGTGATGCCCCCAGCGAGGATGCCCCCATGCTCACCGATACCGCGATCCGCAAGGCTAAACCCGCCGACAAACCCCGCCGCATGTTCGATGGTGGCGGCCTGTATCTGGAAATCTCGCCGGCAGGCGGCAAGTTGTGGCGGCTCAAGTACCGAGTCAACGGCAAGGAAAGGCGCCTGGCGCTGGGCATCTACCCCGATACCAGCCTCGCAGACGCTCGCGAGAAGCGCGCCACGGCCCGCAAACAACTGGCAGCAGGCATAGACCCTAGCGAAATTCATGTCTGGACAGGCGCAAACGCAAGCCGCGCAGAACGCATATTGGGTTGGTGCAAATCAAACACGAATCCTGCTTGCACTTGGCCTACCCGCGGCGCACGATGAAGCGCGGGGCT
>NZ_JAQIBU010000213.1 GCF_027858935.1 Oleiagrimonas sp.
GCCCGCATGGACCTGGTTCGGTCAGCCCCGCGACTATCCGGCACCGTTCGCGCTTGCGCTTGTGCTGGCACCACTTGTCCTGCTGTTTGGCCATGCACCCCACGCACCCGAGCCCGGGCGCGTCCTGTTGTACATGGGATGGGCCTTGCTGCAGCAATGGTTGATGCTCACCGTGGTGCTGCGCCGCCTCGAGCATGTGTTCATGCGCGAAGCTACCGCCGTAATCACATGCGCCCTATTGTTTGCGCTGATGCACACACCCAATGCGCGCCTTATGCTGCTCTGCCTGCTGGCCGAGGCATGGTGGGCGCATGTCTTCCTGCGCCGTCGGGCGCTAGTCCCGATAGCACTGGCGCATGCCGTGATGGCACTGGCCATTGAGGCCAGTCTTGCGGGTGGATGGCTGCGTTCGCTCGAGGTCGGAGCACGCTACTTCATGCCGCGCTGACGCCCTGCCTTGTCAAGGAGTGCCCAGCACATCGAGGACGCGACGCAGGTCATCCGGTAGCGGGGATGAGAAACTGTAGGCATTCTCGCCCAGCTCGAACTCAAACCGCGCTGCATGCAGGAACAAACGTTTGAGTCCGTGTTTTCGAAGCTGCTGGTTCCGATCCTTGTCGCCGTATTTGGGATCGCCGGCCACCGGATGGCCCACGTGCGCGGCATGCACGCGGATCTGATGGGTGCGACCGGTGGCGATGGTGACCTTCATCAGGCTGGCATCCGGGTAGCGCTCGACCTCGTGGAAGAAGGTCAGTGCAGGCTTGCCCTGGTCGCCGACACGCACCATGCGTTCGCCGCCCTGAAGCACGGACTTGCGCAGGGGCGCGTTGACGTCGAATTTCGCGCGTGCGGGTCGTCCGGTCAGCAGGGCCAGATACTGCTTGGTGGTGCGCCCTTCGCGAATCAGCGCCTGCAGTCCGGTCAGCCCCTTGCGGCTGCGGGCCAGCACCAGGACACCACTGGTGTCGCGATCAAGACGGTGCACCAGTTCGATCGACTCCCCGGGACGAGCCGCGCGCAGGAGCTCGATGACACCGAAATCGATACCGCTGCCACCGTGGCTTGCCACTCCACTGGGCTTGTCCACCACCAGGAAGTGTTTATCCTCGAACACGATCGCGTCGTTGATCTGTCGAACCCGGGGCTCGGGAGGCACGCCATGCTCGCGGTTTGCCGTCCGGACCGGAGGTACGCGTAGAGTATCGCCGTCCGTGAGACGGGTGTCTGGCTTTACCCTTTTGCCATTCACACGAACCTGGCCCTTGCGCACAAGGCGATAGATCAGGCTCCGCGGCACACCCTTCAAAAGGGCCGACAAGGCATTGTCCACGCGCTGTCCGTCCCGTTCCGGGCCGATCTTCAGTTGTTGCACGCCGCCCGGGGTCGCGTGCGGGGTCGCCGTATCCATTGATAAGTTCCGGAATCGAAAGCTATACTGCCGATGCGTTGGGCCAGGTCCGGAAAACAATCCGGGCGTGGCGTTCGTCCGTAACGGCGGCGAAATTGCCCCGATCACCAAGCACCGCGATCGAAGGCATCTTCCTACCATCGTAACGGTTCGGGTCGTGGTTTGTCCGCTGTGTTACGGCGCTGGCATATCCTGACGCAAGGCCCCATGTATCACTTCGGAGCACTGGATACGCTTCGGACCCATCACGCACCTCGCGAAGGCGCGATCCCCGGCAGGCCGCCCCATGGCGCCGCCGCGGTGCGCGGCCCCGCGAGATGCCAAGGAACCACTACAAATGAAACGCATGTTGATCAACGCAACTCAGCGTGAAGAGTTGCGCGTGGCCATTGTCGATGGCCAGGAACTGTACGACCTCGACATCGAGATCCCTTCCCGGGAACAGAAAAAAGCCAACATCTACAAGGGCCGCATCACCCGGGTTGAGCCATCTCTCGAAGCCTGTTTCATCGATTACGGCGCTGATCGCCACGGCTTTCTGCCACTGAAGGAAGTGGCGCGGGAGTACTTCACCGACGGCGCTGACCCGCACAAGAGCGGCATCCGCAACCTGCTGAAGGAAGGCCAGGAACTGGTCGTCCAGGTGGAGAAGGAAGAGCGTGGCAACAAGGGGGCCGCCCTGACCACGTTCATCAGCCTGGCCGGCCGTTACATGGTGCTGATGCCCAACAACCCTCGTGCTGGTGGCGTATCGCGTCGCATTGAAGGCGATGATCGGGCTGCATTGAAGGAGGCCCTTGAGCATCTGGACGTGCCCGAGGAGATGGGGCTGATCGTGCGCACCGCCGGTATGGGCCGAAGCGCGGAAGAGCTGCAATGGGATCTGGACTACCTGCTTCAACTCTGGAAGGCAGTCACCTCCGCTGGCACATCGAAGAAGGCACCCTTCCTGATTTATCAGGAATCGCGCCTGTTCATCCGTGCCCTGCGTGACTATCTGCGCGGCGACATCGGGGAGATCCTGATCGACGAGCAGGAGATGTACGAGGAGGCGCGCGAGTTCATGCAGCAGGTCATGCCCAACTCGTTGCGCAAGCTCAAGCTGTACCAGGACACGACCCCGCTGTTTTCTCGTTTCCAGATCGAGACCCAGATCGAAAGCGCGTTCGACCGCATGGTGCGCCTGCCCGCGGGAGGATCCATCGTCATCGATCCGACCGAGGCACTGACCTCCATCGACATCAACTCCTCCCGCGCCACCAAGGGCAGCGACATCGAGGACACCGCGTTCCACACCAATTGCGAGGCCGCGGTCGAAATTGCCCGCCAGTTGCGCATTCGCGATGCCGGTGGACTGATCGTGATCGATTTCATCGACATGGACAGCCCGCGCCATCAACGCGAAGTCGAAGACACTCTCAAGGATGCTCTCAAGCTCGACCGTGCCCGCGTCCAAGTCGGCCGCATCTCGCGTTTCGGCCTGCTGGAAATGTCCAGACAGCGTCTGCGCCCAAGTCTTGGTGAAGCCACGAAGATCGTTTGTCCGCGTTGCGACGGTCACGGTCATATCCGCAGCATCGAGTCGCTGTCGCTGTCTGCTCTGCGACTGGTCGAAGAGCATACGATGAAGGAAAATACCGGTCAGGTGCTGATACAGGCACCCACTCCGGTTGCCAACTTTCTGCTCAACGAAAAGCGTGCAAGCGTCGTCGAGATCGAGATGCGACACAAGGTGCACGTGGTCGTGATCGCCGATGACAAGCTGGAAACGCCACATCTGGAAATCACCCGTATCCGCGAAGCGGACATGGGCGATCACAGCAAGCCCAGCTACATGCGTTTGACCCAGATCGAGGACGACCCGATGCGCAAGATGGGCCAGGCCCTGGGCAGTACCGAGGAGCCGCTGGTCAGCAAGATCGTGCACGCTACGCCCGCGCCCACATTTGTGGAAGCGGAGCCGGAAACCCTGCAGTCGCAACCGCAGCAGCCGCATGCTGGCTTGGCCACCACTGCACGCCCGGGTTTGTTCCGGCGCCTGATCAGCATGTTCGTCGGAACACCGGAACACGACGCCAGCGAGTCCACAACCGGCAAGGCAACCCGTGAACGTGCCGATCGGAAGAAAGGAACGGACACATCTGCTGCAAGCAGTCGTAGTCGCAGTCGGGACAACGAACGACGCAATGAAGGGTCCTCGCGCAGTTCCGGCCGGTCCGCTCGCGGTGAGGGCAGCAACAAGTCCGGCAACGGGGGACGATCCAGTCGCTCCGGCAAGTCCACTGCCAGCGGTGGTGGACGCGGTGGCCGAAACACAGAATCGACGGCGACCCCCAAAGATTCCACACGTGAGGGCGACGCGCCAAAACGTAGCCGACGCAACACTGCGGAAAACACGTCCGGCAAGGACACCAAGTCCGCAACTGAATCAGTGAACAAGAGCGCCATCGATTCAGATGTCGCAATTTCCACCGAGATTTCAGACACCCGAGCAAGCGAAACGCCCCAATCCAGCGACAGCGACAACAATACCGAGACCAAAACCGGAAACCGCCGCCGTCGCGGGCGCCGGGGTGGTCGTCGACGCCGCCGCGGTGGTAGTTCCAGCGGGGAAGGTTCGACTCAACAGGACGCAAACACGAACGAAACATCCATCCATTCGGACAGTCCGAAAGCTGGCGAAAGTTCGAAGCCTGCCGAGAGCCCGAAACCTGCCGAGAGCCCGAAGTCTTCTGAAAGCCCGAAACCTGCCGAAAGCCCGAAGTCTGCCGAGAGCCCGAAGCCTGCCGAGAGCTCGAAGCCTGTTGAAAGCTCGAAGCCTGACGAGAGCTCGAAGACAGCCGAGAGCTCCATGCCTTCCGAACAATCAAGCCATGCAACTTCGCGACGCACGGCAAAAAATAATCCGGAGATCGGCACAACTGCAACGCAAGGTGGTGAACCGACTTCTTCAGCACAGGTCGCAAGGAATCAGGGTTCCGTGGCAGCGGACTCCGCTGATCGCCAGCCCCCAAAGGTGAATCCGGAAGCAGCCTCGTCCGCAAGCCCCGAAATGAAAACCCTTCCTGCGGCGGCCGAGGATCGCAACAAGACTACGGTTTCTCATCCGGCATCTTCCCGCGCGCCGGGTGATGCATCCTCTCCGCATGCAGAAACTCCGGCCCGCGAGTCGCATCAAGATACGGGTGTCTCTGCAACACCAGCCGTCGTACCTGCCTCCCCACCTGCACATTCCAGTGCCGGTGACACAACGGCACAGGTGCAACCGGCGCAACCGGCGCAACCGAAACCGGCGACAACATCCAGGCCTGCATCGGCATTACCGTCGCAAAATGATCCCGGAACCTCGGGCAGGAAAGAATCGGCGCCCTCCGATCCGGATTCAAATGCCCCTGCAGCGGCGCCTGAAGCATCACCGGGCCCTGCCCCGGCATCAGAGCCAAAACCCGGACTCGACAGCAAGGATTGATGCCGAACACTCCGCCCCTGCGTACCGGCACGATCCGGCACAGGACTTCATGCGGCGCGCGGGGATATAAAACATCCCCGGGCGCCGCATGAACGTATCCTTGAGCATGATGATCAACTCGAAATCCGACCCTGCCCTGTTGCGGATGGTTCGCAACTGGGTCCTGACGGCTTTTCCCCGCGATTCCAAGACAGGCATTGATTACAGCCGTCCCTTGGGCGATCCCGGTCTGTTCGGCCCGGACACGGTCACATGGCGAATCCACGCAGACTTTCCCGGCATGCTGGCCGGGGGGCTGTGTGCATTGATGCTTCAGACATTGCACCCGCGGGCACTGGCCGCCGTATGGGACCATTCAAGTTTTCGTACTGATCTGGTCGGGCGGTTGCGCCGCACTACGGCCTTTGTCGGTGGCACCACCTATGCGCCCCGCGATGAAGCATACAAACTGATCGAGAGGGTACAAAAGGTGCATCGCCACATACGTGGCTACACTGCCGACGGCCAACCGTATGCCGCAGATGATCCAGCGCTTCTCACCTGGGTCCACGTGACCGAAGCCTTTGCCTTCCTCCAGGGCTTCCGGCGCTA
>NZ_JAQIBU010000248.1 GCF_027858935.1 Oleiagrimonas sp.
GTGGTGGTCGGTGGAAAGCAGCAGGTAGAAGGCGGGCACCACGAACAGGGTGAACAGCGTGCCGATGGCCATGCCGGTGGAGATCACCAGGCCCATGTTGAAGCGTCCCGCGGCGCCGGCGCCCGAGGCGATCACCAGTGGCATCACGCCGAGCACCATGGCGGCCGTGGTCATCAGGATCGGGCGCAGCCTCACGGCGGCGGCATGCTCGATCGCCTCGCGCTTGCTCATGCCGTGGAGCTGGGACTGGTTGGCGAACTCCACCATCAGGATGCCGTGCTTGCTGATCAGCCCCATCAGGGTCACCAGGCCGACCTCGGTGTAGATGTTGAGACTGGTGAACAGGTTGACGAAGATCAGTGCGCCGAACAGCGCCAGCGGGACCGAGACCAGGATCACGATGGGATCGCGCAGGCTGTTGAACTGCGCGGCCAGGGCCAGGAACACGATGATCACGGAGAACAGCAGAATCGTGCCGAACCCGCCGGATTCCTGCTCGAACTGTCGCGACTGGCCGGAGTAGTCCACGTTGTATCCGGTGGGCGCCACCTGCTTGACCAGGTCTCTCAGGAAGGTCAGCGCCTGGCCCTGCGACATGCCCGATACGCCCGAAATCGTCGCCGAATTGAGCTGCTGGAAATGGTTCAGGGAACGCGGCACGACTTCATGCGTGATCTTTGCCACGGTCCGGGCCTGGATCACCGATCCCCCGGGCGTGTTGATGTAGTAGTCCAGCACCTGGTCCGGATTGAGCCGGTCGGCCTGCAGCACCTGTGGGATGACGCGGTAGGAGCGCCCGGAAATGGAAAAATAGTTGACGTAACCACCGCCCAGGGCAGCACCGAGTGCAGCGCCCACATCCTGCTGGGTCAGGCCCAGCGAGGTGATCATGTCGCGGTTGAGTGAAACCTTGCTCTGCGGCTTGTCGATCTTGAGGTCGGAATCGATGAAGTAGAACTTGCCGCTGGCCTGGGCCTTGGCCAGCACCTTGCTGGCCACTTCGTTGAGGTTCTGGAACGGTTCGGTGGTGGTGATCACCATCTGGATCGGCAGGCCGGTCGAGCCCGGCAGCGGCGGAAACTGGAAGGCCGCGATCTTGGCACCGGCAATGGTGTTCCATTTCGCTTGCAGCACCTGCTGCAGCTGGTGGGCGCTGCGGCTGCGCTGGTCCCACGGCTTGAACAGCACGCCGCCAATGCCCTGGTTGACCGTGGGCACGCCGGTCAACTGGAACATCTGCTGGTATTCGGGCAGTTGACTGGAAAGCTTGTACATCTGCTGAGCATAGACATTCATCTGCTGCGCCGTGGTGTCGGGCGCGCTGGTGATCTGACCGACCACGACGCCCTGGTCCTCTTCCGGCGCGAGTTCCGATTTTGCGGTCATGCCCAGGGCGATGGTGGCAAGCAGCAACAGGGCGGCCATCACGATCACCACCGACTTGGTGGACAGGACCGAATGCAGCATGCGCCTGTACGCTTGCTGCACGCGGTCGAACTGATGGTCGACGAACTGCACGAACCGGTTGTTTTCCTGGGTGCTGTTGAAGAACCGGGAGGTCATCATCGGCGACAGCGTCAGTGCGAGGATCGCCGATACCGTCACCGCGCCAGCCAGGGTGAAGGCGAACTCGGTGAACAACGCGCCGGTGAGACCTTTCTGGAAGCCGATCGGGGCGTACACCGCGATCAGCACCACGGTCATTGCGATGATCGGCCCGCTCAGCTCGCGCGCGGCCAGCAGCGCGGACTGAAACGCGTTCTTGTGTTCCTCCTTCATGTGCCGGTCGACGTTCTCGACCACGATGATGGCGTCGTCCACCACCAGGCCGATCGCAAGCACCAGGGCCAGCAAGGTGAGCAGGTTGATCGAATAGCCCAGCACCTGCATCAAGAAGAAGGTGCCGATCAGCGACAGGGGCATGACGATCACCGGAATGATCACCGCGCGCAGGCTGCCGAGGAACAGGAAGATCACCAGTGTGACGATCAGCAGCGCTTCCACCAGGGTCTTGACCACATCGTGGATCGAGCTGTTGACGAAATCGGTGCCGTCGTAGATGAGCTTGCCGGTGAGTCCGCCGGGCAGTTGATCCTGGATACCCGGAAACGCATCACGTACCCGCTTGGCCACGTCCAGGACGTTGGCGTCAGGGGCCACCTTGATGCCGATGAACACCGATCGCTTGCCGCTGAAGGCCACGTTGAAGTCGTAGTTGTCCGAGCCCAGCGTCACCCTGGCCACGTCCTCGAGACGCACGATCGAGCCGTGGTCCTGCTTGATCGCCAGTTGCTTGAACTGGTCCACCGTATGCAGGTTGCTGTCGGTGGTCAGGTCCACGGTCACTGCCTGGCCCTTGGTCGAGCCCACCGCGGCGAGATAGTTGTTGGCCGCCAGGGCATTCCTCACGTCGGTAGCGGTAACGCCACGGGCTGCCATCCTGGCCGGATCCAGCCAGGCGCGCAGCGCGAACGGGCGGGCGCCGAGCAACTCGGCGGTCTGCACGCCCTGGAGCGCGTCGAGCTTGGGCTTGACCACGCGTGCCAGGTAGTCGGTGATCTTGTTGGTGGGCAGGTCATCGCTGTAAAAGCCCAGGTACATCGCGTCGATGGTCTGGCCGGTCTGCACATGCAGGACCGGTTGCTGCGCCTGTACCGGCAGCTGGTTCTTGACCGAATTGACCTGCGTGGTGATCTCGGTGAGCGCACGGTTGGGGTCGTAGTTCAGGCGCAGCGTGGCGGTGATGGTGGACACGCCGGCCACGCTGGATGAGGACAGGTAGTCGATGCCCTGCGCCTGCGAGATCGCCTGCTCCAGCGGCTGGGTGATGAACCCCGCCATGGTCTGGGCATCGGCGCCATAGTAGGCGGTGGACACGGTGACCGTGGCGTTCTCGGTCTTCGGATACTGACGCACGGTGAGGCTGGTGGCGGCCTTCAGGCCGAGCACCAGGATCAGCAGGCTGACCACGATCGCCAGGACCGGCTTGTTGATGAACAGGTCGGTGAATTTCATGGCGGGGCTCAGTGTTCCTGCGGCGTGGGGTTCGCGCTGTCGGCGGGCTGCACGCGGTTGTCGATCGTGATCGGCGCGCCGTTCTTGAGCTTGATCTGGCCGCTGGTCACCACTTCGGTGCCGACGCCGATGCCCTTGAGGATCACGACCTGGTCGCCGCGCGTCGTGCCTGTGGATACGAAGGCCTGCTTCACCGTCGGTGGTTGTGGCTTGCCCTGGTCGTCCTTGCCCTTCGAAGGGTGCACCACGTAGACGGTGTCACCGTAGGGGTTGTAGACGATGGCGGTCTGCGGCAGGGTCAGGCTCGGTTTCGGGCTGCCGATATCGACGCTGACCTTGGCGAACATCCCCGGCGTGAGTTGATGATCGTGGTTGGGCACGGTGGCCTCGACCCGCGCGTTGCGCGTGCTGGTGTCGACCTTGGGGCTGATCGCGCTGAGCGTACCGTCGAAGGTGCGGTCCGGGTAGGCATCCAGTTTCAGGTGGACGAGCTGCCCCGGTTTGAGCCGCCCGAGTTCGCTCTGCGGCACGAAGAAATCCACGTACAGCGTATCGAGCTGCTGCAGGGTCACCACCGGACTGCCCGCGCTCAGGTAATCTCCCGGACTGATGGTGATGATGCCGACCCGGCCGGCAAACGGCGCGCGCAATTGTTTCTTGGATACCGTCACTTTCTGCTGCGCCACTGCGGCCTGGCGCGCCTTCAGGTTGGCTTCGGCGTTGTCGTAGCTGGCCTTGCTGATCGCCTGCGCGGCCAGTTGCTGGCGCGCCCGGTCGAAGGTGATCCTTGCCAGCTGGGCGTTGGCCTGCAGCTGGTGCAGCTGGGCGACGTCGTCGCCGTCGCGAAGTTGCAGCAGTACCTGTCCCTGCTTGACGACGTTGCCGGATTTAAGGTGCACCGCCGTGACCAGTCCGGATACGTCCATGGCCAGCTCGGCGCCCTGCGCGGCACGCAGCGTACCCACGGCCTGCAGGGACGGCTGCCACAACTGGTCTGTGGCGCGGATGGTGCTGACCGTGGCCGGCGCGGGTTTGGGCATGCTGTGGATCATCCGCAGCACCAGCCATACCTTGATGCCGGCGATCACGGCGATCAGCAGCAGCACGGCTGCGATCATCCAGATCATGCGCTTGAGGGTGCTGGGCTTTTTGTCGTCGCGCGTGCTCATGCACGTATTCCTCAGTTGGAAGCGGTGGAAGATGCGTGGGCGGGTGCGGCAGGCGGGGTCGTGCGGGTCTTGTTGCGCCAGCCGCCGCCGAGCGCGGTGTACAGGGCGGCGGTATCGGTCAGGCGTGCGGCACGGGCCTGGACCAGGGCGATGCGGGCCTGCTGGTCGCTGCGTTCGGCATCGAGCAGGTCGAGATATCCGGTGGCGCCGATCCGGTATTGCTCGCGCGCGAGCGCCAGCCGCTGCGAGGCCGCCCGTTCGGCAACCGCCTGGGCGGCCAGCGTCTGTGCGTCGTATTGCAGCGCATCAAGCGCATCGGCGACGTTCTGGAATGCGACCAGTACGGTCTGCTGCCAGTTTGCCGTTGCCTGGTCCAGCGCGGCTTGCGCGGCGCGCTTGCCATGCAGCAACGCGCCGCCATGGAACAGCGGCTGGGTCAGGTTGAGCCCCAGGGACCAGGCGCGGGTGCCGGCGGAAAACAGGTCGCCGGCACTAAGCGCCTGCGAACCGCCGCTGCCGGACAGGGTGATTTGTGGAAGCATGGCTGCGGTGGCCACGCCGACCTCGGCCGAAGCGGCATGCAGCTGTGCCGAGGCCGCGCGGATGTCGGGCCGCTGTTCGACCAGCCGCGAAGGCAGGCTGACCGGCACCGCGCGTGGCAGTTCGACTGCATCCAGGGTCACAGGTGCAGCTTGCAACTGCGCCGGGGTCACGCCCAGGTAGGTGGCGAGCTGGTTGCGTACCGCGGCCAAGCGGGCGCGCAGCGGCGGCAGGGCCGCTTCGCTGGTGCCCAGTTGGGCGCGGATCGCCAGTGTGTCCAAAAACGAACTTGCACCGATCTCCTGCTGCCGTTCGGTAATGGCCAGCGTCTTGCGCTGCATGTCGATGATCTGCCGGGTCGCGCGGATCTGTTCGCGCAGCGAGGCCTCCTGCAGCGAGGCGGTCACCACATTGCCCGCCAGGGTGAGGTAGGTGCTGTCCAGGCGCGCTTTCTGGACGTCGCTCTGGGCGCGGCTGGCCTCGATGCCGCGGCGGACGCCGCCGAAAAGATCCAGCGTGTAGCGCACGTTCACCGACGCGTTGAACAGCGTGAACGGGCGCACCCCACCGGGGGTGCCCAACTGTGCTGCCGACAGCTTTTCACGGGCGGCCCCCGCGCCGGCATCGAGCGCGGGAAAGAGGGCCCCGCCCGCAGCCATGGCGTTTTCCTGCGCCTGGCGCAGGGCCGACTGTGCCGAGGCCATCGACGGGCTGTGTTCCAGCGCCATCCGGACACGGCGGTCGAGTTCGGCATTGCCGAAACTGGTCCACCAGTGTTGGGGAACGTCACGCCCCTTGAGGAAGCGTTGAGCATCACCGTCGGCCGCTTCGGCTTTCACGGTGGCGTCAGGCAACGGCCGGGCAGTATAACGATCCACGCGCGGGGCATCGGGGCGCCGGTAATCGGGACCGACGGCGCAGCCGAGCATGAACATGCAGGCTGCGAGCGCGAACATTCGCACCGCGGTCGTCGGTGAAACGAACCTCAATTGGGTAAGGGCCATGACCCGGGTCGTCCCTGACGGCGGGATGCCGTGGCGAAATAGAATACTTTCCAGTTCAATAAATTTCAACGACCGCAGCCTGCCGCTTGACGATCGTGGTTCAGGGGGACCGCTGAGCCGAGGATGTCCGGTCGCGGAAGATATGGCGACAGGGGTCAGCTGGGTGCGTCCGTGCACAGGCTGTGCAATCCAGTAAACGCGTCCCGGCCCAGGCATTGAACGCCTACGGCGTTGCTGTATGCCGCCTGGCCACGTGCCTGCGGCATTGCGAGGCGACAAGGGCCGGACTGCATCTGCAGCCCGGCCATCGAATCGGACGACGGGATCCGGGTGTCGGGTGCGGCTCAGGGGTTCCTGGAGTCGACGTGCGCCGGTTTCACGTATCGCGTGAACAGCGCATGGATGCGGGTGTACTCATCACGCCAGTCGTCGGCATGCACGAAGCCGTGGCGTTCCGTCGGGTACAACGACAACCAGAAGTGATCCTTGTGCAGCTCGATGAACCGCTGATACAGACGGATCGAATCGGTCGGCATGACGTTGTTGTCGATCAGACCGTGGCAGATCAGCAACGGATCCTTGAGGTTGGCGGCGTATTCGATCGGTGAGCTGACCTTGTAGGCCTGTGGGTCCAGCTGCGGGTCGTTGAGGATGTTGGAGGTGTATTCGTCGTTGTAGGTCATCCAGTCCGCCGGCGGACGCAGGGCCGCGCCGGCAGCGAACTGGCCGGGTGCGCGCAGCAGCGCCATCTCGGTCATGAAGCCGCCGTAGCTGCCGCCGTAGATGCCCACGCGCTTGGGATCGACATGGTCGTGCTCGACCAGCCAGGTCTTGCCGTCGAGCAGGTCCTCGAGTTCCGGATGACCCATGTGCTGGTAGATCGCGGTGCGCCAGTCGCGGCCGTAGCCCTCCGAGCCGCGATAGTCCATGTCCAGCACCACGTAACCCTCCTGGGTCAGCAGGTTGTTGAACATCTGTTCGCGAAAGTAATATGACCAGCTGTCTGTGACGTCCTGCAGGTAGCCGGCACCATGCACGAACAGCACCGCCGGATGCGGTTTGCTGGCGTCGAAATCGGCGGCCTTGTACAGCTTGGCGTAGATCTCGAAGTGGCCATGGCTGGAGGGCACCTTGACGATCTGCGGTTGCACCCAGTGCATGGCCTTGTACTGGGCCGTGCGCGTGTCGGTCAGTTCGCGGCCGCCGCTGCCGTCCACGTTGATCACGGCCAGTTGCGGAGGCACGTACGCCGAGGAATGCAGCACCGCCAGGCGGCTGCCGTCGGGCGACAGGTGGAACGGCGTCGGCTCCTCGAAGTCGTACAGGCCCTGATAGGCGGTCACGCGCTCGAGCGCGCCTCCGCTGGCGCGCACGCGATAGACATCGTAGGCCCCGGGCGCCTGCTTGTTGGCAACCACGTAGAACCATTTGCCGTCCGGCGAGACCTGCGGCAGGCGCACCTCGAAGTGGCCGGAGGTGAGCTGTTTCGCATGGCCGTCCAGCGGCTTCACATAGAGCTGGGCGTAGCCGGTTTTCTCGCTCTCGAACCACAGCGTGTGGCTGTGGGGGAGGAAGCCGAAGCTGTTGTAGTTCCAGTTGATCCAGGCCGGGTCATGCAGGCGGTCCTGGGGCACCAGGCGGTGTTGCGGGAAGTCGATGCTGGCGATCCAGCGGTCCTTGTTGTCGATGGCACGCAGCATCACCGCGGCCTGCGTGCCGTCGTCGCTCCAGGACATGGTGGCCGGCCCGCCGTCGGCGATGCGCACGCCGCGGGTTTGCGGCGCGTCGAGAGCCCTGGCTTCGGCATCATGGCCGTCCTTGCGCAGCTGCGCCTGGCGGCTGGCGCGCAGGCTGGCCAACGGGTCGTCGTGAATTGCGGGCAAGGCGTCCAGGGACAGCGAAAATTGTTTGTGCGTGGACAGGTCAAGCAGCACCAGTGACTGCGGCGCCGGGGGGTTGCGACCGACGTAGGTGCGGGCCTTCTCCGGATGGATGTACCCCGAGTCGGTGACGTAGTGGTTGACCACCGGAGCGCGGCCCGACGCATGGTCACGGGGCTGCGTGACCACCAGCATCCAGCGGCCATTCGGTGACAGCTCACTGTCGACGATGGTCACCTTCTTGCCCAGCCAGAATGGCGTTGCATCGCGTGTGGTGTCGCTGGCATCGAGCTGTTTCTGGTGAGTGCGTTCGGCGTCCTTCTCGGCTCTGGCGTGACGCAATACGGAGAACAGGCGCAGCTGATGGCGTTCAAGCTGTCCGGGCTGGGCATCCTGGGGGTTGTCGGCGGACTTGAGGACGGCCACGGTGCGGGTCGTTCCGCTCGCGAGCGCGTGGCGGTACCAGGTGTTGCCGATGCGAAACTGCACCGCATCGCCGTCGGAACTCCACTGCACGCCGCGTTCGGTTTGCGGGGTGGCGGTGACCTGGAGGAGACGGCCGGTGGCGATCTCGCGCACGAACACGTCGCCATGGCGAATGAACGCGGCGCGCGTATGCTGGTTATTGAACACGGAGCGGCCGTCGGCATTTGCCTGGGCCCTGCCATCCAGTTTCACGCTCTTTCCCGTGGCCGGGTCGGCGCGGTAGAGGTCGCGGATCTGGCTGCCGTCACGCTTGAGCCGATAGTAGATGAACCGGCCGTTGGCGCTCCAATACGGGGACTCCACCGCTGGTCCGATCCAGTCCGGGTTGGCCATGATCTTGTTGACCGTGAGCGTGCCTGCGAGGGCAGGTGCGCAGGTCAGGACCAGTGCAATGGCGAAGGCGAAACGGCGCATGCATGACTCCCCTTGGAAAGCCTTGAGGATAGCGCTTCACCGGCCTGATCCGGCGCTCATGTGCCATAAGTCAGGTGCGACCGGGGCGCTGCGGCGGTAGGCTCGTGTGATTGCGTTACCCGCCCGAGGTCCCCAGTCATGCGCGTCATTCTGTCTGTTGCCGTCCTGCTTGCCGCATCCTCCACCATCGCCGGCGCGGTTCCGCCACCACCCCCGACCGCACGCCATGCCGCCAGTTCCACCTTGCACGGCGTGGTGGTGCACGATCCCTACCGGTGGCTGGAAAATCCCGCGAGTCCCGCCGTTCAAAAGTGGATTGCCGCGCAGAACGCCTACACCGAAAAGGTGATCGACAGCATGCCTGACCACACCGCCATGACCCGGCGGGTGCGCCAGTTGGCCATCACTTCGACCACCCGTTCGTCTCCGCTGATGGCGGGCGGCAACCTGTTCTATCTGCGCGAAACCCCGCCGCAGCCGCAGCCGGTGCTGGTGGCAAAGGCCTGGCCGGACGGTAGCGCGCAGGTGCTGGTCAACCTCAACAGTGCCGACAGCCAGGGCAATACCGCGATTACCGGCTACTGGCCCTCCCCCAACGGGGACTATCTCGCCTACGGCACCGCCAAAGGGGGCAGCGAATTGACCACGCTGCACGTACTGCACGTGAAAACCGGCAAGGAATTGCCCGATACCCTGCCCTATGCCGGTGGTGGCACCACGCCACAAGGCGTCGCCTGGGACGCCGACGAAAACGGCTTCACCTATGTACGCTTTGCGCCACCGGCCGACGGCAAGAAAGTGAAGCAGTTCAATGCAGTGCTGGTGCACCACGTGCTTGGCACCGCCGCGGCAACCGACACCCGCGTGTTCGGCAAGGGCTACTCGAAGGTGGCCGAATATCGCCTGCTGACCTCGCCGGACGCCCGGCACCTGGCGGTGCTGGCCAACATCGGCGACGGCGGCGCAGCCGAAGTCTATCTGCGTCAGGACGGGCGCTTCCACAAGCTGCTTGGCCGCCAGGCCAATGTGCGTGAGGCGACCTGGGTCGGCCAGCGCCTGGTGATGACGGCCTTTGACGGCAGCCCGCGGGGCAAGCTGCTGGTGCGTGAGCCGAGTGGCAAGCTGCACGTGCTGCTGCCCCAGCAGAAGGGCGCCATGCAGTCGGTGGCGCCCATCGGCAACGGTTTTCTGGTGACCTACAGCAAGGGCCCGGACTGGTGGGTCACGCAATACAACGAGCATGGCCGGAGGGTTCGCCGCGTGGACCTGCCTGCGCACGGGATCGGGGTCGGCAGCATCGCCTCGGAAAGCGGCCGCGACAGTGCCTTGATCAGCTACTCTGGCTGGACACTGCCCGCGCGCTGGGTACGCTATGCCGGCACCACCGGCAAGCTGGTTACCGTGTATGAGGTCAAGCCGGCCTCCGATGCGTATGCGAGGATCCAGACCCACCGTATCGAGGGCATATCGAAAGACGGCACGCGGATTCCGGTCACGGTCCTTTCCATGGCGGGCGTCACGCCCAACGGCAAACGCCCGACCATCCTGTACAGCTACGGCGGCTTCGATATCCCGATCAAGCCACACTTCGTTGGCGCGTACCTGGCCTGGCTGGAGCGTGGCGGCGTGTATGCCTTTGCCAACATCCGCGGCGGCAACGAATTTGGCGAGCGCTGGCACGCCCAGGGCCAGAAACTGCACAAGCAGAACGTGTTCGACGACTTCCACGCCGCCGCGCAGGCGCTGAAGAAGGACCGCTGGACAGATACCGCGCATCTGGGAATCATGGGCGGCAGCAATGGCGGTCTGCTGATGGGCACGCAGATCGTGCAGCATCCGCACGATTATCGTGCGGTGGTGTCGGAGGTCGGCATTTACGACATGATTCGACACCAGACCCATTTCGCCAACGGCAAGTACAACGTCAGCGAATACGGTTCGGTGAAGAATCCGGCGCAGTTTCGCGCCACGCTGAAGTACTCGCCGCTGCAGAATGTCAAGCCGCACACGGCCTACCCGGCGGTGCTGATGACCACCGGCGCAAACGACCCGCGCGTGGCGCCGTGGCAGTCGCGCAAGTTCACCGCCGCGCTGCAGCACGCCAATACCTCTGGCCATCCAATCGTGTTGCTCACGCGCATGAACGCCGGCCACGGTATCGGTGCCCCGTTCAGCCAGCGCGTAGGCAACACCGCGCTGGCGCTGAGCTTTTTCGCAGCTGAGCTGGGCCTGCGCGAGCCTGGGCCTGCGTCGCCTGGAAAAACATCCAACTAGAACGATTTCGCAATGAACAGGATATGGACATGGCCTCTGGCATGCACGCTGGTTGTGCCGTCCGGTGTGCAGGCCTCGACGACGAAGCCGGCCGTGACCTCGCTGCCCTACCAGGTGGGGATGCGCGTGACATGCCGCTGAACATGGGCCAGGTGGCCTCGCTCGACAGCCCGGTGCAGCCCGATCTCATCAGCGAAGTCCAGGTGCGAACCGCGCCATGAAATCCCGCAGCCGGAATCGGTAGGATCGAACTTTCAACGCCAAGAAAATTGTCATGACGAAGCTTGAAACGGTAGAAAAGCAAACCGCCGAAAATCCCACCCACAGCGTGATCTGGCTGCACGGCCTGGGCGCGGACGGCAACGACTTCATGCCCATCATCCCGGT
>NZ_JAQIBU010000281.1 GCF_027858935.1 Oleiagrimonas sp.
GAGCGGCGTGCCCGAGGCTGAAGCATGTCCGGCCGGGAGTGGCCGGAGTGGCACGAGTCAGTCGTTCACGCCGCTGGCGTTGGCCGGACGGGCCAGGAAGGATGCGTCTTGGGTGCGGCCATCGGCGAACCGCAGCGTGATGGTCACGCGGGAGCCGACCTTCACGGGATGCACCGCATGCATCAGCATCAAGTGATAGCCTCCTGGAGCGAGCCGGACCGAACCATGCGCGGGCACGCTCAGGTGGTCCACCGCATGCATGCGCGAGATACCGCCCGATTCGCTGCTCTCGTGCAACATCACCTTGGCATAGGCGTTGCTGCGTGCTGCGACCAGTTTGACCTCGTGGTTCCCGGGGTTGGTGAGGTTGGCGTATCCGGCGTTGGGCAATGCGCCCGGAAGCACCCGGATCCATGCGTCATGGACCTGCAACGGAGCGCTGACGCCAGCGTGAGCAAGTCCGGTCGTGGTCCATGCAGCGAGGGCCAGCAGGGCGAGTCGTGTAATCATGCGCATGCTCAGGCGCCCTTCAGAAGCAGGCGAAGGTCGTGCTCGAGGTCCTTGTTGCTGGTGGCTGGCGTGGCCAGCACGCGTGCATGCCCCTTGCCGTCGAATATATAAATCGCCGCGCTGTGGTTGACCTCGTAACCGCCATCCTTCTGCACCTTGCCGCGGTCGAATGCCGCGCGATAGCGCTTGGCCAAGGCCCGGATCTGGGCGGGGGCGCCGGTCAGGCCCACGTCGTGCTTGTCGAAGGCGGTGACGTACTGGTGCAGCACCGGCACGGTATCGCGTGCCGGATCCACGCTCACGAACAGCAACCGGATGCCATCAGCCTGCTTACCCAGTTGCTGCAGGACCACATGCATGCGCGTCATGGTCAGCGGGCAGACGTCAGGACAATGCGTATAGCCGAAATACATCATCACGACCTTGCCGCGGAAATCCTTCGCGGTCATGGTCTTGCCGTTGTCGGCGGTCAACTGGAACTTCAGGTCCGGGAGGTGCCCAGTGACATTGGTCAGGTCGAACCGGGGCTTTGCAGCGCTGCTGCAGGCGCTGACCAGAACCACCAGGGCCAGACTGGACAGGCGCATCATCCAGCGCGCACGTCCGCGGGTACGGAGTGAGGATGCAGTGATCATGTTCTGTCAGGATACGCCGAAGTGGCTTTTGATAGTTCCAGGAGGTTTCCGGTGCGACAATTTGTCTCCCGCGCATCCGCTTATGCCGCAGGCCTTGCGGGCGCCAGCGCGGTCCTGCTCGGGGCCTTCGGGGCCCATGCCCTGCACGGTGTACTCGATCCCGAACACGCCCAGGTCTGGGAAACCGCGGTCAAGTACCAGTTCTGGCATGCATTGGCGCTGGTGATGACCGTGGCCATGGTCCCGAAAGGCCGTGCAGCGCACATCGCCGTGCACGGCTTCGGATACGGCATCGTTCTTTTCAGCGGAAGCCTGTATCTACTGGCACTGGGTGCGCCGCGCTGGGTCGGCCTGGTCACTCCTTTCGGTGGAGTTGCCTTCGTTGTCGGTTGGGTCGCGCTGGCCATGGCGCTGGCTCGGCGCCATGGCGCATGAGGCGATTCAGCGGGCCGAGCCGGTCGGTATCAGGCGCAGTCCAATGATGCGACCCTTGCTGTCACAGGCGACGGCGGCATGCACGGGGCCCTTGACGAATTTCAGTGGGGTCGAGACCAGCAGAAAGTCCTTTTCGGCGTGTGCGGTGGCCAGGCCACGACTCTTGTAGGCACCCGCCTGTTTATTGAGCGTGTTCCAGACCGAGCGGATGCGATCGACAGAGAATTGCTTGCGCATCTTGGTGCCGAAATGCGCGCGCGCCTTGCCGTAGTCCTTTTTGACAAGCGCGTCGAACATCTGGCCCGAGCGCGCCTTGCAGGTGGCCACAGAGCGGGCCGATTCGGCGGCTCGGGAGGGCAGGGCAGTGACGGCAAGGGACAGAATGGCGGCGGAAATGACGAGCGTCTGGGTGCGGATCATGGGGTTCTCCTGACGGGAACGTG
>NZ_JAQIBU010000225.1 GCF_027858935.1 Oleiagrimonas sp.
TACTACATCAGCGAATTGCCCAGCCGGCTGCAGTGGAGCGACGTAGGCTGGGTGACCACCATTGCGTTCGTGATGTCGCTGCTGGCCACGCTTTACCCGGCCTGGCGAGCATCCAAGACCCAACCCGCGCAGGCCTTGCGATATGAGTGAGCCAAAATCCGACGCGAGCAAGGCAACCGGAAACGCCATCGTGGTGGCCGCGCGGCATGTCGCCAAGATCTTCCAGGAGGGCAAGCTGCGGGCCGAGGTGCTGGAGGATGTCAATTTCGAGGTGCGGCGCGGCGAGACCGTGGCGATCGTCGGGACCTCCGGCGCAGGCAAGAGCACGTTGCTGCACATTGTAGGAGGCCTGGATACCCTGACCTCCGGCGAGGTCGAGATCGAAGGCCGGAAGATGTCGAGCCTTTCCGACACCGAACGCGGGAACCTGCGCAACCGCTCGCTGGGTTTCATCTACCAGTTCCATCACCTGCTGCCCGAATTCACTGCGCTGGAAAATGTATGCATGCCGTTGCTGATTCGCGGCACCCGGATTTTGCAGGCCCGCGAACAGGCGGCCTACCTGCTGGACCGGGTCGGCCTGTCGCAGCGCATCGAACACAAGCCCGGTGAACTGTCCGGCGGCGAACGTCAACGCTGTGCGGTGGCGCGTGCATTGGTCACCCGGCCGGCGTGCATCCTCGGTGATGAGCCGACCGGCAACCTTGACGAGCACAACGCCGCCCAGGTCTATGACCTGATGCTGGAGCTCAATCGCGAGATCGGCACCAGTTTCGTGCTGGTCACCCACGACCGTCGTCTGGCCATGCGCATGGACCGGGTGATGGAGCTGTCCGGCGGGCGGCTGCATCCGATGGCCGAACAGGGCGCCTGAAGAGAGTCTCGAGCCGCCGTCATGACCGGTTGCCAGGAGCGGCAGCCGGAGAAGCGTCCAGGGAGGACTGATGCATGCCCCAAGGCGAGCGCTGAGCACATCCGGTTGGCTGCGCCTGTCATTGCCGGCCAGCCTGGCGTTGCTGCTGGGAGCGGCTGCGGTGCAAGTGCTGCCGGCCTTGCCTCCGGTTCCGGTCCTGGCCGGATTGGCTGCCGCAGCCCTGCTGGCAGCCTGGCGTTGGCCGCATGTGCGTAGACTTGCTGTTGTCCTGCTGGCCTTCGTCTGGTGCGCATACCGTGCCGGCGTGGTGCTGCACCAGCGCCTGCCCCGCGCCCTGGAGCATGCCGATTTCGACGTGACCGGCGTGATCGAAGGCCTGCCACGGGCGCGCGCTGCTGCCACGCAGTTTGTGCTGCGCGTGCAGCATGTCGATCATCAAGGAAAGCCCGTCGATCTGCATGGCCGCATTCGACTGACCTGGTACCGCCCCCCGCACATCGCGGCAAGGCCCTGTTCCCAATGGCGTCTACGCGTCAGGCTGCACCGCCCACGCGGCGTCATGGATCCGGGCGCCTATGACAGTGAACGCCATGCGCTGGTGGCCCGTGTGTCTGCGGTGGGCTATGTGCGCAAGCAAGGGCCGAATCATCGTCTCGGTGCTCGAAACCTTTGCGTTGCGGGGTTGCGAGACCGCATTGCTCATGCCATTGCGCACGCGGTCGGAACGCTGCCGGGTGGCCCTTTGCTTCGTGCACTGGCGGTTGGCGACAAACGTGCACTGACAGCCGCCGACTGGCGCCTTGCCCGTGCCACCGGTGTTTCGCATCTGCTGGCGATCTCGGGGTTTCACATTGGCGTGGCAGCCCTGCTCGGTGCAGGGCTGGCCAGTGCGATGTGGTGGCTTTGGCCAGGGTTGGGACGACGCCTGCCACGACGCGTCGGGCAGGCGATCATGGCCCTGGTCCTTGCCTCCGGTTATGCCTTGCTTGCGGGGCTGGGACTGCCTACGTTGCGTGCCTTGCTGATGATCGTTGTGCTGGCACTGGCACGCATCAGCCGGCGTCACGTGCATCCGGGGAGGGCGCTGTCGCTGGCCCTGACGGCGATTGTTCTGGTCGATCCGCTTTCGGTGTTGTCGCCGGGGTTCTGGTTGTCCTTCACGGCGGTGGGACTGCTGGTGTTTATGGTCGAGGCCCCCCGGGGCAAAGGCTGGAGGGCTCGATTGAAAGGGGGCGGGCAGGCACAGTTGCTGATGACCGTGGCCCTGCTTCCCCTGACTGCATGGTTTTTTGGCCAGGGTGCGCCCTGGGGATTGCTCGCCAATTTCGTCGCCATCCCGGTGGTCAGCCTGATTGTGGTGCCGATGACCTTGCTTGGCGTGATCTGCCTGCCGCTTTCGCCGTTCGCGGCGGAGGTTGTCTGGCGGATGGCAGCCAGGGTCATGGGGTTGTTGTGGAAGGGGCTGGGGATGGTCGCGCAATGGCCGGGCGCGCATTGGTATCTGCAGGCGGTTTCATGGCCGGCGCTGATTCTGGCCTTTCTGGGAGCGCTGTGGCTTTTCCTGCCGCGCGGGCTGCCCGGCCGCTGGCTGGGCCTGTTGCTCTGGCTGCCGGTGTTGTGGCCGATGAGCACGGCACCTCGCGATGGTGCTTTTCGGGCCACAGTGCTGGACGTGGGGCAGGGGCTGGCCGTGACAGTGCGTACTCGCCACCACCTGCTGGTGTATGACACCGGCGCGCGTTTTCCCTCGGGGTTCAACTTCGGCGATGCCGTGGTGCTTCCTTCCATACGCAGCCGGGGGCAGGGCCCCGTGAACATGCTCATGATCAGCCACGGCGACAACGATCATGCCGGTGGCGCCCGGGCCGTGGCTTCCGCCTATCCCGGGGCCCGACGTTTGAGCGGCGAGCCGCGGCGCATGCCGGTGCCGATGCCTGCATGCCACGTCGGACAGTCCTGGACCTGGGATGGCGTGCACATGCGCGTCCTCCATCCACAGAAAGGCGCCCGGGGACTGCTTCACCGCAACGACCGTTCCTGTGTCCTGATGGTACAGGGAACCGGCGGCCGGCTGCTGCTTACGGGAGACATCACGCATCGCGTGGAGCCCGCGGTCGCCGCTGCGGTAGGACATGGATCGCCGTTGGTCATCACGGTTCCGCACCATGGAAGCAATACGTCTTCGTCGCAGGCATTCATCCGCGCGCTGCATCCCGTGCTGGCCATCGTTTCGGCGGGTTGGCACAATCGATTCGGACATCCGCGCAAACCGGTTCTTCTGCGCTATGCCCGTGCTGGCGTGCCGGTTCTCAATACCGCGGTTGAAGGGGCGCTGGTGGTGGATTTCCGCGCACACGAGCCGCCGAAAGTCACGGCGCGATGGAGACGAGACGCCCGCAGATACTGGCGCGAATGAGTACCGGTTCGCGGGTCTGGAAACGCTTCACAGGTCCGGACGCCGTCACTGGTATCATGCGCGGTCACTGACCCAAGGTTCGGAGAACGAACTCGTGCTCGAGATTGTAATAGCCGGTGGCTGGGGCATGCTGCCCATACTTGTCTGTTCAGCGATCGCGCTGGCGATCACCATGGAACGCTTCTGGTCCCTGCGTCGCGATAGCGTGATGCCGCCGGGACTGGGGGACGAGGTGCGCAAGTGGGCGCAGTCGCGCACCCTCGATGCGCGACACCTGAAGACCCTTTCGGAAAACTCCCCGCTGGGCGAACTGCTGGCCGCGGCTCTGGCCGTACGCAACCAGTCGCGCGCCATCATCAAGGAGCGTCTGGAAGATGCCGGCCGTCATGTCGTGCACCGCATGGAGCGGTTCCTCAACTCGCTGGGCACAATCGCACTGATCGGCCCGCTGCTGGGTCTGCTGGGGACCGTGATCGGGTTGATCCGGATGTTCCTGGCGGTCATGGCCAGTGGCGTTGGGGATCCCATGAAGATGGCCGGCGGTATCGGCGAAGCGCTGATCTGCACTGCATCGGGCCTGATCGTGGCGATACCGGCCTATGTGCTGCATCGCTACTTCCGTGGCCGGGTGAACGGCTATTGCGTGGAGATGGAGCGCCAGGCCGCTGCATTGCTCGATACACTGACCACGACCTCTGCGCGACCGCCCGTTTCCCCGCGACCGCCCGTGGCCAGTCCGCCGGCGGCGCCCATGTCCGCGCGCGCTCCGCGCTGAGGAGGACGCGTGCGCATTGCCAACGACCGTCGACAGGATGAGTTCGAGATCAGCGTGGTACCGCTGATCGACGTTCTGCTGACATTGCTCATGTTCTTTGTGCTGACCACGACCTTCGTACGCCATTCACGCATGCAGGTGACGTTGCCCAAGGCCAGCCCATCCCCGACCGTCAACCAGGCACAATCGCTGGTGGTGGTGATCGACCGTCAGGGGCGGTTTTACATTGGCAACACCCAGGTGGCCGGTGCCGGCGTCGACGCGCTCAAGCAGGCTATTGCCGCAGCAGCCGGCGACAAGCGTGACCAGGCGGTCACCTTGCGCGCTGATGCGATGACCCCACATCAGTCTGTTGTCACCGCGATGGATGCGCTGGGCCAGCTCGGCTTTACACGCCTGTCCATCGCCACGACTCCGGATCAGGGCACCAATCAACCTTGAATACCCAGACCGCCAAGCCTGCCTCGGCCACCAGTTGGGAAACCTACAAGCGCCTGCTTGGCTACACGCGCAGGCACTGGTTCGTTGGTGCGCTTGCCATCATCGGCATGGCGGTGGATTCAGGCTCGCTGACATTGTTCACCAGCCTCATCAAGCCGATGCTGGACAAGCTGTTCACGAACAGGGACCCGTTCACAATCTTCTGGATGCCGATCTGGATCGTGGGCATTTTCACCATGCGCGGCATCGGTGCGTTCATGGAGAACTACGGCACCTCGGTCATCGGCCTGAATATAGTGCAACAGATACGCATGGACATCTTCGATGCCTACCTGCGCATGACATCAACGTTCTTCGGCAGCGAATCCTCCGGCCACCAGATCGCGCGCATCACCTACACCTCTGAGCAGGTGTCCAATGCCTGCACGCAGGCCGTCAAGGTTGCCGTCACCGACGGCTTGATGGTGATCGGCATGGTCGGACTGATGCTGTACACCAGCGCCTACCTTACGCTTGCGCTGTTCGTGCTGGTGCCGGTGGTGTCGCTGGTCGTGACCGTCATCAGCCGTCGTTACCGCCGTATCAGCCGACGGGTGCAGAACATCATGGGTGCGGTGACCGGCAGTGTGGACGAGGTCGTCAATGGCCAGCGCGAGGTGAAGATCTACGGCGGACAGACCCGGGAACGCAACCGCTTCGAGGACGTGACCCAGACTGCGCGCCGACTCAATCTAAAGGTGGCCATCACCAGCTCCCTCTCTTCGGCGACCGTACAGACTGTGGCTGCCATGTCGCTGGCGCTCATTGTTTTCATGGCGACGCAGCCAGCAGTGATCGGCACGCTTACAGCGGGCTCGTTCACCACCCTGATCCTCGCCATGGGCGCGATCCTGCCCTCACTGAAACGCCTGACCGGCGTGCAAGCGGCCATCCAGCGGGGCGTGGCTGCGGCCGAGGAGCTTTTCGCTGTCATGGACACTCCGCCCGAGAACGACAGTGGCGTGCTGGAGCTGGATCGCTGTCAGGGCAACCTTGTCCTGCGCGACCTGCACATGAGCTATCCCGGTGCGCGGATTCCGGCACTGCGCGGCATCAGCCTGGAGTGCAAACCGGGGACCGTAACCGCGCTTGTCGGTCGTTCCGGCAGCGGCAAGAGCACGTTGGTCAGCCTCTTGCCCCGATTCTATGAGCCCAGCAGCGGACATATCGAACTGGATGGGCATGTCCTGAGCGACTACACGTTGCACTCGTTGCGGCGACAAATGGCCTGGGTCGGACAGAGTGTGGTGCTGTTCAACGATACGGTGGCCAACAACATCGCTTATGGCGAACTGGCCGGGGTCGACGAGGACGAGATCGTTGCCGCGGCCGAGGCTGCCAATGCCATGGAGTTCATCCGCGATCTTTCTGGCGGCCTGCATGCGCAGATCGGCCAGGGTGGCAACATGTTGTCGGGCGGTCAGCGTCAGCGCATCGCGATCGCCAGGGCAGTGCTCAAGAATGCACCGATTCTGGTGCTGGACGAGGCGACTTCGGCGCTCGATACCGAGTCCGAACGACTGATCCAGCAGGCCCTGTCCCGGCTGATGCGCGACCGCACCACGCTGGTCATCGCGCATCGCCTTTCCACTGTCGAGCATGCCGACCAGATCGCGGTGCTGGACCAGGGGCGCATCGTGGAGCTGGGCACGCATAAGCAGTTGCTTCAAAA
>NZ_JAQIBU010000367.1 GCF_027858935.1 Oleiagrimonas sp.
TTCGCACTGCAGGCGCCCAAGGTGCAGCGGCTGTTCGAGCAACAGGCCACCGGGACCCAGGGGAGCGCAGGTCGACAAGTTGTCGGCTGTAAAATATGCGGTCAACAAAACAGGGGGCCGCGTGTGCATTCCTGGCGGAGAATGGGCGAAACCGGCGGCTGCCCCCTGTTTCCCAGCTCCCGGGGCATGCCTTCACGAATCTTCAGATGTTCGCCTCATCCCCGGCGTCTTCGTCCAAAGCCGGGTCGAAGGCCGGTGGTGTAGCAGCGGATGTCGAAGCGCGTGGCACCGGCGGCCCCGCCGAAGGTGGCCGGCCATCCGGCTGCTCAATCACATGCGCGGTTCAGTTGTGATGTACGGCGCTGCTGCAGTCAGATGACTTCGCGCGTCGAGGCGGAGTTCTACATCAAGCATGGTCCCGGCATGCGCATGGATGGCGACCATGCCGATATCCCCTGCGCGAATGACAGTCGGTTGCAGACTCCGGCGCGCAGTGCAAAAGCTGGTGGGGGCCATGCATTCCGCATACGAACCTGCGGCCTTTTCATCATGTCGCAGCAACTGGAAAGTTTTGATGGCGGCGATGATGACGAACTCCCGAGGTCTGGATTACCTCTCGTTTTCCGGAAAGTCCGCACCCAGTGAGGTCGCTTCCCATGTATCGAAATCGTGCCGCATGAAATCAAGTTTTTTACGCACCAGTTCCAGTCCCACCTCACCCAGCACCAGGCGCAGGGGAGGGGTGTCCGACAATGCCGCATCGATAATGGCCTGGGCGTCGCGCACCGGATCGCCCGCTTGGCTCCCGCTGCGCGCAGCGGTCTGCTTGCGACGCACGCCCGCTGTTTCGGCATAGTCTTCGATCCTGACGGCCGACTGCTTGATTGATGGGCCTGCCCAGTGGGTACGGAAGGGGCCCGGCTCGACGATCAGTACATTGATGCCCATGGGTTTGACCTCCAGTGCGAGTGATTCCGAAATCCCCTCGACCGCATATTTCGTGCCGTGGTAGTAGCCGGTGGCCCCAAAGCTGGTGATGCCCCCAATCGACGAGACGTTGACAATCAGTCCGCTGCGCTGCTTGCGCATGGCGGGCAGCACGGCCTTGGTCATCTCGACAAGACCAAACACGTTGGTCTCGAACAAATCACGCACCGCTTCATCCTCGCCCTCTTCAATGGCGGCCAGGTATCCGTAGCCCGCGTTGTTGACGAGTACATCGATGCGGCCAAACGTGCTGATGGTTTCGGTCACGGCGTTGTCAATCTGCCCACGGTCGGTGACATCGAGCGGCAACACCAGTACCCGGTCGCCCTGGCCGGCGGCAATATCGGCAACCTTGGACGGATCACGCGCGGTGACTACCGCACGCCAACCGCGTGCCAGGACCAGCTTGGCAAGTTCACGGCCAAAGCCGGTGGAGCAACCTGTAATCAGCCAGACGGGGTTTTCATGCTTCATCACGTGCGGATCCCTTCTTCATGAATTGGAAACCACGTACATGGGGATGCACTGATCCATTCCCAAATTCGGCATCCGCTGGATGGCTTCCGGGCACAGACACCGGGGTCAGGGGAGTCTGGCACGGAACGCAGGTCATTCATTTCGCATGATTGCCCTCATCCCTTCGTCGTGGATTCAATTTTCCCGTAATTGGATTGCGCGAGTCTTGTTTTTATAAAGCCGGCTAGACGTCCATTTATGATCATTCCAAGGCGCGCTCCAGGCAGGTTTTCTCTGCTAGACTGAATGGGTATAAGCTTCTTCAGAATCATTCTTTGGTTGCGCGATTGGTCACCGCCAAGCTCGACATGGACTGCCATTCGCAGCCCTGAACAAGGTCGCGATTCCCATCGTCCAGCGACTCCCTTGGAGCACACCACCCCATGCGTTTCGAAACCCAGGCCGTTCATGCCGGCTACAGCCCCGACCCCACGACCCACGCCGTAGTCACGCCGATCTATCAGACCGTGTCATACGCTTTTGACAATACCCGGCACGGCGCCGACCTGTTTGATCTGAAGGTCCCCGGCAATATCTACACACGCATCATGAATCCGACCAACGCTGCCCTCGAGGCGCGCGTAACCGAGCTTGAGGGCGGGATCGCCGGACTCACCCTGGCCTCGGGCATGGCGGCCATCACTGCAGCCATCCAGACGATCGCCGAGTCGGGTGACAACATCGTCTCCAGCAGTCGCTTGTACGGTGGCACGTACAACTTTTTTGCCCATACCCTGCCGCGTCAGGGTGTGCATGTGCGTTTTGCCGATCCGTCCGATCCGCAGGCATTTGCCCGGCTGATCGATGATCGTACCCGCGCGGTCTATTGCGAAACCATCGGCAACCCGCTGGGCAACGTTACCGATATCGCCGCGCTCGCCGACGTGGCACATGCCGCGGGCGTGCCGTTGATCGTCGACAACACCGTGCCCTCGCCCTATCTGTGCCGACCCATCGAACACGGTGCCGACATCGTTGTGCATTCGCTCACCAAGTATCTTGGCGGGCACGGCAACAGCGTCGGTGGCGCCATCGTCGATTCGGGTACTTTCGACTGGGCCGCACAGGGGGACCGTTTCAAGGTACTGGTGGAGCCGGACGTGAGCTATCACGGCGTGAGCTATACCGAGCATTTCGGCGAAGCCGCCTACATCGCCCGTGCCCGCGTGGTGCCGCTGCGGGCCATGGGCGCTGCACTCTCACCGTTCAACGCTTTCCTGATCATGCAAGGCATCGAGACGTTGCCGTTGCGCATGGACCGCATCTGTGACAACGCCCTTCGCATCGCCGAACACCTGCGCGAGTGCCCAAAGGTGACCTGGGTGTGCTATGCCGGGCTGCCGGACCATCCTGATCATCATCTTGCCCAGCGCCTTTTGGGCGGCCGGGCCTCGGGCATCCTGAGTTTTGGCGTCAGCGGCGGTCGCGAGGCCGGTGCCCGCCTGCAGGACGCGCTGCAGTTGTTCACCCGCCTGGTCAACATTGGTGATTGCAAGTCGCTTGCATGCCATCCGGCGACCACGACGCATCGCCAGCTCAATGACGAGGAGCTTGCCGCCGCCGGTGTCGCGCCGGACATGGTGCGGCTTTCAATCGGCATTGAGCACGTGGATGACCTGATTGCAGATCTTGACCAGGCCCTCGCGGCGGTCTGACCCCGATCGGCGGATTCGTGCAACGATGCAATGTGCCCGTGCTTGAGGTTTGCCCGGGGTTTCATGCTGCCATGACAAAAAACAGGAGACGAAAGTCATTGTTCGTGCATGATTACGCCCGTCCCCTTTAGCTGCACGGTAAACCCATGTTTCGTCTTGTCGGCACCCTCGCATTACTCGCCTTTGCCGGTACCTGCTGGGCCGCGATACCGGTCTATGGCTACAAGGTTGTGCACGTGTATCCGCACGACACCTCGGCATATACCGAAGGGCTTTTCTACAGGCACGGGTTTATTTATGAAAGCTCCGGGCACTTCGGCACGTCGACCCTGCGCAAGGTTCAGCTGGATACCGGCAAGGTCGTCCAGCTACGGCACGTGCCGCCGCAGTATTTTGGCGAAGGCATCGTCGCCTGGAAAAACCGGTTGATCCAGCTCAGCTGGAAAAGCGGTACCGGCTTCGTCTACGACCTGGATAGCCTCAAGCCGCTGCGACATTTCAGCTATTCCGGCGAAGGCTGGGCGCTGACGGCCAACAGCAAACACCTCTTCATGAGCGATGGCACCCCAGTGTTGCGCATTCTTGATCCACGAACCCTGAGACAGACCGGGCAGATCACCGTGACGGCGGATGGCGTGCCGGTGGAAAACCTCAACGAGCTGGAATGGGTCAAGGGCGAGATTTACGCCAACGTCTGGCTCTCCAACCGCATTGCCCGGATCGATCCGGCCAACGGCCATGTGCTGGGCTGGATCGATCTTTCCGGCTTGCTGGACACAAGCCGGCTGCAGGATCCTGTCAATGATGTACTCAACGGCATCGCCTATGACGCCCGCCACAACCGCTTGTTTGTCACCGGCAAATGCTGGCCAAAACTGTTCCAGATCAGGTTGGTGAAACGCACTGCAGGGCGACGGAACTAAAGCGGCCGGGTCCTTGCATCAGGGAAGACGGGTTCGGTCCTTGTCTGGACGCTTCTGCTCCGCAGGGCCCGATCGTGGGCTAGACTGACCCTATATGGATTGCGGAGAATCACGATGGCTACAACGGGGCGCACGCTGCGCCGATCGCGCAGCAACCGGATGATTGCAGGCGTAGTGGCCGGACTGGCCGATTATTTCGGTCTGGATCCGACGCTGGCGCGTGTGATTTATGTGCTGATTTCGATCTTTTCCGC
>NZ_JAQIBU010000020.1 GCF_027858935.1 Oleiagrimonas sp.
TACATGATCCGCTTCCACACGTCACGGTGCGCCGACTGCGTGTCGCCGCATTCCGCTTCTGCTGATGGTCCCGCTGCATCGTCCGCGGGGTCTGTGCGTCGTGGCGCGCGCGGATTCACCCTGATCGAACTCATGGTAACGCTGGCGGTTGCCGGCGTTTTGATGATGATCGCCATTCCCAGCTTCAAGAAGATCACATTGTCGAACCGCCTGACCACGGCCGCCAATGACCTGGTCGACTCGCTCAACACCGCGCGCATGGAGGCGATCAAGCGCAACGATTACGCACAGTTCTGCAGCAATGTGGCCGCCAACAACGGTGGAGACACGCTGGGTCTGGCTTGCGGCAGCGAAGCGGGTGCGGTCTATCTGCTCGAAACCTCCACCACCACGTTCAAGGCGCACGCGGGCAGTACCAACCTCGTGATGCCGTTGCAGCTGGTCAGCCCCATCAACGCGGTGCGATTCGATGGGCAGGGTATCGGACATCAAGTCATCGGCGGCACTGGGGTGATGTCAAACACCGTGGCCGACATCTGTACCAGCGAGCTCAGCTCCGACAATCACCGCAAGATCATCATCACCACCGGAACCATCGTTACCACCACGACCAGCTCGGGGACATGTCCGTGATCAACAGCCGCCCGAATCCACTGATCTTCGGCTTGCGCCGTTCGTCTTGCTGCAGCAGGCAGCGGGGCGTCGGCCTGATCGAGGTCATGATCGCCGTCCTGATCCTGTCGATCGGTTTTCTTGGTGTCGGCGCATTGCTGGCCGTGTCGCTTTCGACCAACAACAGCGCCATGGCTCGCAGCATGGCCACGATCAGCAGCTACTCGATACTGGACAGCATGCGTGCCGACATCCTCAATGCAAAAGCGGGAAGCTACAACGGAACCGTTGTAGCCACTGCCTGCCCCGCTGCCGGGGGCACGCTTGCCAGCGTCCAGCTCAATGCATGGTGCACCCAACTGGGCGAGAAGCTGGGGGTATCGGCCAGCACGAAAGGCGATGTGCAGTGCCTGGCCTCCGGGTCCTGCACGATCACCATCACCTTTGATGACAGTCGTTCGGGCAAGGGCGGAAGCAACGCGCAGCAAGTCATCACCAGGGCCATGTTATGAGCAACGTCATTTCCATTTGCCGAACGGGTTCGCGGCGATTGCCGCGTCCGATCACGTCCGTTTCGGGCTTCAGTCTGATCGAACTGATGATAGCCATGGTACTCGGACTCATCGTGATTGCCGGTGCCGGTAGCGTGTTCCTGGCCAGTTCCAGAACCTACCGTACCAATCAGGCATTGAGTGATGTGCAGACCAATTCCCGCATTGCCTTCGAATTGCTTGCCATGGATCTGCGTGATGCCGGGCTTTCCGGCTGCACCGACAATGGACAGGTGGCCAATGTGCTGAGCAACGGCCCCAACAATGGCGGAATCGACTGGTGGGCCAATTGGAACAATGCCGTGCATGGCTATACCGGCACGCAAGCCGATCCGGCTGTCGCCTTCGGCACGGCCGCGGGCGAGCGAGTGGCGGGCACCGATTCAGTGCAGATACTGGGGGCAGGTGAGTCCTCGCTGAGCGTGCAGACCGATGACGTGAATGCCGCAAGTTTCAAGATGAATGCAACCAGCACGGACCTGGCCGCTGGGGACATCATCCTGGTTTGCGATCCTGGACACGCGGCCCTGCTCCAGGTCACCACCTACAGCTCTTCCACCGCGACCTTGACACACGGCACCGGCAATGGCGTTACCAGCCCGGGCAACTGCTCGAAGGGGCTGGGATTCCCCACGGTCTGTACCTCCAATGGAAACGCGGATCCGTTCGGACCCAATTCGCAGATTTCTATATTGTCGGCTGACGACTGGTATATCGGAAACTATGTCGATGCCAGTACCGGCGTCAAGGGGAAATCGCTGTACCGCATCAGTCTCAATATTTCCGGAGGCAAAGCCACGCCCACGGCGCAGGAGATGGTGCGCAACGTCACCGCAATGACGCTGACCTATCACCAGACCGGAAACGTCAACTTCGTGGATGCATCCAGTGTCGCCAACTGGGCAGCAGTCGACGCCGTTCGCGTACAGCTGACCCTGCAAAGTACCGACCAGCGCGCGAGTACCGATGTGAAACCGATTTCCCGTGTATTCACCGCCACCACCACATTGCGCAATAGGGTGAATTGAGATGACTGCGCTTCGCACGCACCAGCGTCCCCAGGCAACAGGTCCGCTTCGCACGGATGCGTCGTGCCGAACGAATTTCAGTGTGGCTGAGGGCTCCCGTATCGGGCGCATGCACCCAGTCACCTTCAGGTCCCGTCAAGACGGCGTGGCTCTGGTGGTGGCGCTGTTGTTGCTCGTGGTCATCACGCTGGTCGGGTTTGCCGCCGTGCGCGGCACGATCGTCCAGCAGAAGCTGGCTTCCAACATGTATGACCGGGAAGTGGCTTTCCAGTCTGCGGAAGCGGCCTTGCGCGAGGGTGAAATCGCGGTCCAGGCCGCTGCGTCTGCATCCGCCTTCTACGACTGCTCGCCAACCAGCGGCAACAAGTGTCTGCCCAACGGCCTGGATGATCCCAACGTGCCCGCCAGTTCGGTGGTTACGGTGTCAACCGGATCCTACGATGCCGGTGCGATTGCTGCAGCGCAGCCTGAATACGTGGTCGAGTACCTGGGTAACTTCACGGTACCCAAGTCCAAGGTGACCCAAATGTCGAATTGCTCAGGCTATGCGCCGTGCGGGCAACTGTCGAAGGCGGATTTCTTCAAAATCACGGCTCGCAGTGGTCCGGCAGACGTGCAGGATCGCGCATCGGTCACGCTTCAGTCGATCTATCGAAAATAAAGCATGCCGTGCAATGGGTCGGATGCGCTGCATTGCGATGGCAAGTATGAAAAAGATTCGGGGACCTTCTTGATCGTGGGGACCTGCCGCAAGACTCGTTGAAAAGTGAATGACTTTCCGCCGGCTTACGTCCGGTCCGTACATCGAGTAAATGGAAACTGCCATGAACGCCAAATCCGCACGAATCGTTGCCGTCGTCGCTGCCCTGCTTTTTGCGGGTTCGGCGCTCGCCACGACGACGTATACGGACAATTTCACCGGCGCGTCGAGCTCGCTCAACTGGAAGGCGCTCGATTATGCGTGCCTGACCGCCGGAAACGGCTCGGGCAGCATTCCTGCATGCGCCCAGTATCATGATTCGGTGGGGAACGGCGCATTGCGGCTGACCCCTGCACAGAACGATCAGACCGGCGCGATTCTGTCCGATTTCAGCTTCCCGTCCAGCCAGGGCATGCAGGTCACCTTCACGACCTATACCTATGGCGGGAACTACGGCGGCACGGCCCACGACGGCGCGGACGGCATCTCGTTTTTCCTGACCGACGGCAGCAAGCCGTTGCCCGATACTGCCGGTGCGCTGGGCGGCAGCCTGGGCTACAGCTGCTCCAACGTCAA
>NZ_JAQIBU010000054.1 GCF_027858935.1 Oleiagrimonas sp.
CCTTCCCTGGCCTTCGCCGAAACCCTGCTGGCGCGCCCGTTACCGCTACCCGTGGGCCTGCTTTTCCATGCGGCCTATGTGATCTTCTGGTCCGTGCTGTTCGTGCGCTTCTTCCCCAGACGTACGCTGGGAACCGCCTTGATCCTCAGTGTCGCGCTCTGGCTGGTGGCCCTGCTGGTGTTCTTTCCCATCGTGGGCTGGGGTATCGCCGGCATGCACGTGAGCCCGAAACTGGCGGTGGCCGCGATCTTTCCGCACACGATGTTCTGGCTTTTCCTGTGGCTTTTGAATCGCTTCCTGCCGCCACGTCCTGAAACCTGAGTCTGCCCGCAAGACGCATGAATCCCACGGACTGGAATTGTTGCAGGGACATGCCGGGCCAAAACCCGGATCAAATGCAGCAGCAAGGCCCCATCACCAGCACCGCGTAGTGCATGTGCCTTGGGCTGCGCTGACGGGCCACATCCCTGAAACCGGCACCAGGGGCTCCCGGTCCGATGCACTCGGCAAGCATCAGGGCACGTCATGCGCCCCTGCAGGAGGTCCCGGGGCCATCATCCATTCGCTGAAGATCGCAAGGACCCGGAACGCTCGCGGCGTGTCAGACCGTAGAGCGGAAACGCAGCAGCCAGCATACCCAACGCCACGCCCAGGTAAATCGTGCCGTAGCCCATCCATACGCCCAATTGCAGGCCCACGATCGGCCCCAGGCTTCCGCCAATATCGCCGTAGACCTGATAGAGCCCGGTCGCCCGGCCTCGGGCGTGCGCCGGGGTCGTGTCGGTCAGCAGGGTCAGCATCGGGATGGTCAATGCACCGCTTCCCAGTCCAATCGTCGCGAGCGCCAGTCCCACACTCCAGTCGTGCATGGCCAGGGCCAGGCCGACAAATCCCAGAGTGGTCACAAGCGCAGCCGGCAGCAGCAGCGCGGTACGCCCGTCGTGACGGTCCACGAAAGCGCCCGAAGCCAGCGAAGCAACAGCCCGGGACACCATCAACAGAGCCATCAGCAAGCCTGCCGTACCGCTGCTTCCCAGACCCAGCACGTGCAGTCCCCGCGCATGAACCAGCACCACGAGGGTGGCCAACAGGACGCCCGATATCGCGAAAAAAACCAGCGCGTTGCTGCACCAGATCAGCTGCAGCAAAGGATTGGCAAGCATGCTGCGCCAGACTGGATCCGCTACCCCCTGGCTCTCCTCGGAGCCCGGCACGATGGCATCGGATGGCATCGCGAACAAGGCAAACAAACCCGTTGCGAAGGTCAGTATTGCTGCGCTCAGAAAAGCGTCCTCCGGCGAGGCCAGGTCGGTAATCACACCGCCAAGCAACATCCCCGCCGGCAATCCCAGCGTCATGGCCGTGCGCACGCGGCCCGTCAGCCGTCCCCGTGTAGCGGGCGAGGCGACCCCCATGACCGCCGCCAGCGCACCGACAAGGATCAGCGACGAACCGACGCCCCAGGCCACCCGGCCGGTGAGAAACCAGGCGGCCGGGGACTGCGCATGCACGGCCACGCTGAACCCGAGCACGGCCAGCGTCTCGGTGAACAGCCCGAATGCAACCGGCCAACGGGCACCGAAGCGATCCACCAGCGCACCGGTGAATGGATTGCAGGCGATCCGCGTGATGCGATTGGCGGCCAGAATCAGGCCCACCATGGCCGCCGAAAGGCCCAGTTGCATTCCCAGCACCGGAAGGATCGGAAACACTACGCCCCCGCCAATCCCGCTGAGGAATGAAATGGCCGCAATCCACCAACTGGCGCGCAGACCGTCCTGCATGCGTGAACTCAACCTCCTGCAGCTTTGATCAGGCGGACGTCAGTCCCCCTCAAATGCGATGTCGCCACTGTCCACAACGCGGGAGATCCGCGGCAGCACATGTTCGACGGCCATATCGTGCAGCGCCCTGGTTCGGCTGGCACACAGATCTCCGGCCAACACAACCGCGTAACCAAGCTCCCACGCGTGACGGGCCGTGGACTCGACGCCAAAATTGGTGGCGATGCCGCCGAGCACGATCGTGTCAATTCCGCGTCGACGCAACTGCAGGTCCAGTTCGGTGCCGGTGAAGGCACCCCACTGATGCTTGGTGATCACCAGGTCTGCGCTCTGCTGCAGCCCGTCGGCAAGCTGGCTCCAGTCGGCCGGGAGCCCTCCCTCCGGAAATGCCATCGGTTGATCCACCGGCTGGCGCGGTGCATCGGCAAAATTCGCCGCGAATGCTACGCGCACCAGGACCACCAATCCGCCGGATGAACGAAAACGCGCGGCAAGTTTCCTGGATCGCTGCAGGATTTCGGTGCCCGTATGCGGCTCCACGGGCATGGCGACAATGCCCTGCTGCAGGTCGATCAGGACCAGTGCTGTGCGGTTGGGATCAAGCGTGGGCATGCTGGACTTCCTGGCTGCTGAGGTGAACTGTGATGCAGCAATGATACCCTGAACCGCACTTTTACCTGTCATGACATCAATGAGCGACGCGCACTACCGCCCACCCAATCTGGCATTGACAACCATCGGCCTCTCGCTGGCTACGTTCATGCGCGTGCTCGATACCACCATTGCCAACGTGTCGCTGCCGACCATCGCCGGCAACCTGGGGGTGAGCTACAACCAGGGCACCTGGGTGATCACCTCGTTCATGGTCTGCATGGCCATCTCGCTGCCCCTCACCGGCTGGCTGTCGCGTCGCTTCGGCGAGGTGAAGCTGTTCGTTTGGTGCACCCTTCTGTTCTCGATCACCTCGTTCATGTGCGGTATTTCCGACAGCATAGGCATGCTGCTCTTCTTCCGCGCCATCCAGGGCGCAGTATCCGGACCGATGTATCCGGTCACGCAGAGCCTGCTGATCGCCGCCTATCCCGAGGATCGCCGCGGCATGGCACTCGCCCTGCTGGCGATGGTGACCGTGGTCGCGCCCATTGCCGGCCCGGTGCTCGGCGGATGGATCACGGACAACTACTCGTGGCCGTGGATCTTCTTCATCAACGTGCCCATTGGCATCTTCGCCAGCGTGGTCGCCGCCAGCCAGATGGGTGGACGCAAGGAGAAAACCGAGCGACCGCGCATGGACTACGTCGGCCTGATCACGCTGATCATCGGCGTCGGCGCCCTGCAGATCCTGCTCGACAAGGGCAACGATGCAGACTGGTTCCACTCCACCTTCATCGTCAGCCTGGCCGTGATCTCGGCCATTTCGCTCAGTGTGTTCCTGATCTGGGAACTCACCGACAAGGAGCCCGTGGTCGACCTGAAGCTGTTCCGGCATCGCAACTTTGCCTATGGTACCCTCCTGCTGGTGCTGGCCTACGCCGCGTTTTTCGGCATGAACCTGCTGGTACCGCTGTGGCTGCAGCGGGCGCTCAATTACACAGCCCTGTGGGCGGGATTTGCCACGGCCCCGATCGGCGTGTTGCCGGTGCTGCTGACCTTCTTCATCGGCAAGTACGGGCCTCGCATGGATTTGCGCATCATGGCTGCGGTGGCCTTCGTCATCATTGGCGTCACTTGCCTGATGCGCGCAGGCTTCAACGTGCAGGTCGATTACGAGCACATCGCACTGGTGCAGTTGCTGCAGGGGCTGGGCGTGGCCTTGTTCTTCATGCCGGTGCTGACGATCCTGCTGTCGGACCTCAAGACCAGCGAAATCGCTTCCGGCTCGGGACTGTCGACCTTCCTGCGCACGCTGGGCGGCAGCTTCGCGGCCTCCATCACCACCTTCCTTTGGGATCGCCGCTCCGTGGTCCATCATGCCCAGTTGGCCTCGCACATCACGCCCTACAGCCCCATCAGCCGGGCCGCCCTGCAACATCTCGGGCACAGCCATACCCAAAAAGCCGCAGCCATGATCAACCAGACCATCACCGTGCAGAGCTTCCAGATGTCGTTCAACGACATCATGCACGTGCTGGGTTGGATCTTCATCGGGCTGGTACCCGTTCTGTGGCTGACACGGCCGCCCTTCCATGGACGCTCGCGCGTGCCCGCGGGAAAATCGTGAGCGTGGCCCATTCATTTCCTGCAGCCATCGTGAGACCCGTTCCATGTCCAAACCCTTCGAAACCGATCGCAACGCCAGCTCCCGTCACCGACGTATCTACGGACGCTACGAGAAGCTCTACACGCTGAACGATTTCATGGCCGCGCTGTATTTCGTGGTCGGCTCGATCATGTTTTTCCAGGCCAGCCTGGCGTATCCGGCCATCTGGTGCTTCACGCTGGGGTCGTTCCATTTCATCCTGAGGCCGACGATCAAGGTGGCACGGGAGTTTCACCTTGCAAGCCTTCCTTTACCGGGTGACATGCAACCGCCGCCCCGGTGAAACTGATCTCAAGGATCGTGACGGGAGCACTTTTTGCCTCATCCAGCCCCGGATAAGCTGAACCTGGACGCCGCGCGCGCATCCCTTCCATTCAGGTTCACACCATCAACGTCATGTACATCCCGCCACAGATGGGCAACGCCTCCGGCTACGCTGGCGGCCATTCAAACTTTTTCCGTTGTGCATGGCGGGCGCGATCAGCCTGCCGGCAACAACCCGTCTCACCTGCACTGCTTGAAACTGTAGGATAGTCACTGGAGCCGGCCTGTTTCTTGCGACTTCCCTGAGATCGCCCGCCACACGCATGTTGGATGCAATGGACAACGATCGCCTCGCACGACTTATTGATCTGCTGCTCGATCCGGTCTGCATCGTTGATCCCGGAAATCATTTCGTGTTCGTCAACGCAGCTTTCGAGCGCGTGTTCGGGTATGCGCCCGAAGAGATCATTGGACGCGACATGATCGAACTGGTGCATCCTGACGACCGCGAGAACACTCTTGAAACGGTTGCACTGATCATGGCTGGCCATCCGCAGCCGCATTTCGAGAATCGTTACGTGCACAAGGACGGACACGTGGTGCACGTCATGTGGTCCGCGCGTTGGTCCGAGACGGACCAGCTGCGACTGGCCGTGGCACGCGACATCAGCGAACTCATGCGTGCCCGCAACCTGCAGGACGCGCTATACGAAATTTCCGAAGCCGCCCACGCGAGCGAGGATCTATTCAGCCTTTACCAGCATATCCACGCCATCATCGGCCGCCTGCTGCTGGCGGAGAATTTCTTCGTCGCGCTGTATGACGCCCGGGAAAACATGCTGAGCTTCCCGTACTTCGTCGATGCCTATGATGCACCGCCGCCACCGCTGCCTTTTGACTCGGGCACGCTGAGCGCGGAGCTGATACGCAGTGGCAAACCACTGCTGATTCATCCCGGGATACCCGAGACGCCCGCGCTGGCGAAATTGCCAGGGCATGGCCATGACAAATTGAACTGGTTGGGTGTTCCCCTGAACACCAAGCAGGGAGTGATCGGCGCTATTGTTGTTCAAAGTTACTCTGAAACAAAAAGTTACAGCACAAAAGACATGGAGCTTCTGCAATTTGTCTCGACCCAGGTCGCTGCAGCGATCGAACGCAAGCAGGCGGAAACCCGGCTGCGCCACCTGGCGCGGCACGATACGCTGACCGACCTGGTCAATCGCGAGACTTTCCATGACCGGCTGGAATCGGCGTTGGAATATGCGCGTGCGAAGGAACAGTCCCTGGCTGTGATCTATGTCGACCTTGACGGGTTCAAGCAGGTCAACGACAACTACGGCCATGCCGTTGGCGACCAGCTGTTGCGCCAGGCCGCACGCAGGATGGTGCGCTGCCTGCGCGAGACCGATACGGTCGGACGCGTAGGCGGGGATGAGTTCACCATATTGATCGAAGGCCTGCAGCGCCCCGCCCTGGCCGAGTTTGTGGCGAAGAAGATCCACACCGCGTTGACCCAGCCCTTCAAACTCAGTGGACATACGATTCGCGTCACGCCGAGCATCGGCATCGCCACCTCCCCCGAACACGGCCAGGAGAAAAAGCAGCTCATTCACCACGCCGACGACGCCATGTACGAGGCCAAACGCAACGGTGGCAACCGCATCCGCATGACCACTACAACGGACGATGCCGGCGACTGAACGCCGGGGTTACTTCAGATAGGTCTTCATCCACCCGATCCAGCGCCGATACACATCGGTTTGTCGCACGATGTCCGGCGGAAAATGCGTGTCTGCCGGATAGGCGATGAATTTCACCTTCACGCCGTGGTCGCGCAGTGCGTGATACCACTCGTAGCTGTTGACCAGCGGCACATTGGGATCACCCACGTCTCCCATGATCAGGGTGGGAGCCTTGACCCTGCTTGCAGCTGCGATCGGTGACTGCTTGCGCCAGATGTCGTGGTATTTCGCCGTCCACGGGGAGCCGCCGAAGAAATACAGATCACCCGTCTGGTAGTAGGAAATGGTGTAGTCCATGACCCAGTCGGTCAACGAGGCGCCAGCTACTGCGGCCTTCCACGCCGAAGGATAGTGTCCGCTCAGCCAGGTGGTCATATAACCGCCATAGGACCAGCCCGAGACGCCAATGCGGTCGCCATCGACGATGCCCAGTTTTTTCACCGCATTTAGTCCCGCCATCACGTCCTCGCCCGGCCCCTTCCCGGTGTCGCGGTAGATCGCGTGCTGATAAGCATCACCCAGGTTGATGCTGCCGCGGTAGTTCGGCTGGAAAACCAGAAAACCGGATGCCGCAAGCAACTGCGGAAGTGACGAGAAACCAATGCCACTGGCACCCTCGGGACCGCCATGGATGACCAGCACCAGGGGATAGGTATGGCCCTTCTGGAAGTCGACCGGATAGGTCAACACACCATCCTCGTGGAACCCGTCCGGGCCGTTCCACTCGATCGAGGTCGTGCGCCCCAGGCGCAAATGGTCCACGAAAGCATTGACATGGGTGAGTTGCTGCGGCTTGGCGCGCGATGAACGCATCACGTACAGCTCGCCGGGATGGCTTGCCGTGCTTCCCACGAATGCGATGCTGCCATCATTGGCGACGCTGAATGCCGCGCTTGCCTGTACCCCATGCAGGTCCAGCTGTTGCGCCGGACCATGCAGCGGCTGCAGCCAGAATACCGCGTGCGTGCCCTTGTCACCTTCCAGCAGAAGGTCCTTTCCCCGGGACATCCAGGCATAGGCATTGATGTTGCGCGCCAGATCCGCAGTCACATCACTTGTCGTGCCCCGGGAACCTGCGTAGACGGCAAACCCGTTGTTCTGGTCGCCGCCCCGGGGTCTCATGAAGGCATAGCGGTCGCCATGCGGGGCGTAGCGCATGTCGGCAGCGCCTTCGGCGGGCACCAGCTTGTGGGGCGGACCACCATCGACGGAAACTTCATCGACCACTGATTTGTAGGAAGGTCCCCAGTAGGGTCCGGGGAAACGCGTAAAAGCAATCGTCTTGCCGTCATTGCTCCATGCCGGCTCAGGCGTGACGTCCTGCTGGTCGGTGGACAGGCTGTAGCTGCCATGGGTCAAGCGCTTGGCCTTTCCGCCGTCACTGGCCACTACCCACAAATGCGTGGGAGCCAGCGCCTTGCGCAGCTGGAAGTTGCCGTCGGTGACCTCGAAGGCGTCATCATGATGCTTGATGGCCTTGGCATGGACCGGGGCATCGCGCGTGAGGTAGGCGATACGCCGGTCGTTCGGGCTCCAGGAAAACGAAGTCACGCCACGCTTGGCGTCGGTCACGCGCCGAGCGTCCCCGCCACGCATGGACATCACGAACACCTGCCGCTTCGGGTCCGCGTCACCCGACTTGTCCCCTGCCTTGCCCGACTCGGATGGCATCGCCTGGCTTTGGGCCAGAAAGGCCAGCCGCGCGCCGTCGTGGGACCAGCGCAGCGAACCGATCTGGCGACGATGCCAGGTCAGGCTGCGTGCCTTGCCGGTAGCCACATCGACCAGCTCGATGTGCTGCTCGTCCTTGTCAGTCTTCCAGTTTGGCGTCGACACCACCAGAGCAACCCGTTTCCCGTCCGGTGAAATACGCGGCTCGCCAAGCCGGACCAGCTTGCGTAGGTCGCCAAGCTGGAATTGTGCAGGCTTGGCGGAACGTGCATGCACCGGCGCGGACAGCGAAACCACGAACGTGACGGTGGCGGCAAGGAACAGATATCGCAGCATGGTCATGAATGAATTCCGTGGCCAGAAAAGTTTCCAGTATAGGCCGAACGCGAAGACCAGCAATCCGGGGATGCAAGACGCGGCATTGCGGCACATCCAAGTGCGTCCTGGATGCGTATGCATGGATGCAAACAAACCCGTCCCCACGTGACCCGGACCGTTCCACCATCTTCCCCCCTACGGGACGGTCCGGGTCATCTCGAACGGGTATCTGCCCCCTTAGCCTTCAATTCGAGGTCGTTCCATGGTCAAGCTCGCGATCCTGCACCAGACATTGCCCACCTACATGCAACAAACTCCACCCGAGGAAAGCCGGCATCTGGAGGTCGTACTCAACGCATCGGACCTGGAGACCTTCCACAAGGGCCTGCAGAGTGTTCAACCACGCGTCCTGGTGCTCGACCTGTCCTTGCTCGGAAGCTTTCCGGAAAAGCAGGTGAGGGCCCTCGAAGAAGCCATAAAGCCTGACTTGACCATGATCGTGTACGCCTTCGCCAAGTGGGAAGTGGTGGAAGCACTTCGCGGCGAGAAACGTCACGTGCTGCGTGCGCCCATCAGCGTGCGCGCCCTGCGCGCCAACCTGGTCAACCTGATCGTGCGCAGCCTGGTGCACAATCCAGCGCGGCCTGCGGCACCGGCAACCGCGACTGCGGTGGGCGCCCTGCCCACCGAACCGCCGCCGAAACGTCGCTTCGATGATGTGCAACTGGCACGCTTGCAGGAAGTGATTCCCAACGTCGAATGCGAGTGCCCCAACCAGGTTGCGGACCTTGTGCTGGCACTTAACGCCTTCGAAAACTACTCGCACGCCTGCAAGAACCGAAATGCCGACGACGCAAAGGTTCACGCCATGCTGGCCCGCGTGACGGGCCATGCACGCGCCTTGATGGAAGCGGCCATGACCGAGCTGTGTGCATTCGAGAAGATCGATGTTGGCCACCTCCCACACCGCGACGTATCCGCGCCAACAAACGCCGGATAGCTCTTTCAACCAAGGTCGGTCTCGCGATGCAGTGCGTCGTATGCCAGCATGGACGCATGACATACGACGCAATCGAACTGGCCCGACCCAAATGAAACTGCATACGTACGAATCCGCACCCAGTCCGCGCAGGGTGCATCTTTTCCTCGCATACAAGGGCATTGAACTGCCGACAAGGACGGTCGATCTGCGCGAGCACGAGCAGTGGGGGGAGGACTTCCTGCGCCTCAATCCGCGCGGCACTGTTCCGGTGCTGGAACTGGACGACGGCAGTGCATTGTCCGATGGCATTGCCATCTGCACCTATCTTGAACACCTGTACCCGGAGCGGCCCCTGATGGGTACGGGCCCCGAGCAGCAGGCGCGCGTATTGAGCTGGCACATGCGGATCTACATGGACGGGTTCCTGTCCTGTGCGAACGCCCTGCGCAACAGCCACCCGGCGTTCGCGGGACATGCTGATATGGGGCCACGTCCCTGCGAACAGATCCCTGCGCTTGCCGAACGCGGAAAGCAGCGGCTGCACCAGTTCCTGCATGACATGGATCACGAGCTCGCCAACCGCGACTTCCTGCTTGGCGATACCTTCAGCATGGCCGATATCGACCTGCTGGTGGCACTGGATTTCAGCCGCAGATTGCATCTCGAACCCGAGACGGATATTTCGCACCTGAACGCATGGCGTTTGCGTACCGCACATCGACTGGACATCGACTGAACCCCGCAAGCCGACGGGACTTGGCGGTCATGGTCGCTGCAACATCAGCTGGCATCTCATGACACAACGCATCCCCGCCCTGTTCATCGGCCACGGCAATCCGATGAACGCCCTGCTCAGCAATCCCTGGACCGAAGGCTGGGCGGCCATCGGTGCGAGCATCCCTTTGCCGCGTGCAGTGCTCTCGATTTCCGCACACTGGTACCTGCCCGGAATTGCGGTGACATCCATGCGCAGACCGCGCACCATCCATGACTTCGGTGGATTTCCCCAGCACCTTTATGAGCTTGAGTACCCGGCACGCGGCGATCTGCAGCTCGCTCATCGCGTTCGCGAGTTGCTGGATCCGGTCCCCGTGGAAGCGGATCTGGGCTGGGGCCTTGACCACGGCACCTGGTCGGTACTGTGTCACCTGTACCCGAAGGCCGACATACCGGTGGTGCAGCTCAGCATCGATGCCTCGAAAACGGCGATGTTCCATTATCGCCTGGGCCAATCGCTGCGCCCATTGCGCGACGAGGGCGTCCTGCTGATGGGCAGCGGCAACATCGTACATAACCTGGGCGCTTATGCATGGAGCCGGTCTTCGGTGCAGCCGTTCGATTGGGCCCAACGCTTCGAGTCACGCTGCCGCGCTCTGATAAGGCAACGTGAGCATGCTGCGCTGGTGGACTACGAAGGCCTTGGCGAGGTCGCGGCGATGTGTATCCCGACTCCGGAACACTACCTTCCCTTGCTGTACGTGCTTGGCGCGGCGCACGAGTCAGATGCCATCCAATTCCCCGTCGAAGGCATCGACGGCGGTTCGATTTCGATGCTGGCTGTGCAGATGGGCTGAACCGGCAGCCTATACTGAACCGGAGTTTCAGCACTTCAGGCAGTCGCACGCGCGTGGTTCAGACGTGCTTCTTTCCGGACGCGGTCAGGTCGGCCATGACCGCGGTGTGTGAATGCTCTTTCTTCGCATGCTTTGCGGCACGCTTTTCCTTCAGCGTCAGCGCCGGTTTCTTCATCGCGTTCTTTTTCGCATTCAAGCCCTTGCTCATATCGATCCCCTTCGAGGATGCTCACACACAAGCGGTCTGGACTGTGTCTGGTTGCGCGCGCGGCCACCAAAAACGCGTCGCAAGGATAGTCTACGCTTATGCACGGTCTGCAACGCAACTGTGTCAAACATGTGGGACCAGCGGGTGCATGCGACTGGCAAGGGACCGGTTCTATTTTGGTGCTTGGCATGTAGCACGTACGCCCCCAGATCATGCCCATGAGATTGCAAGCACAGACTCCCGTTGATTTTTCGCTGCTGGACCTGGCCCCGGTGACCGAGGGCAGCAATCCGGCTCGCGCCTTTGAAAACAGCCTGGACTTGGCGCGGCATGCCGAGCGACTGGGCTACCGCCGCTACTGGCTGGCCGAACACCACAACATGCCCGGAATCGCCAGCGCCGCCACTGCAGTGCTGATCGGCTATATCGCCGCCGGCACTTCATCGATCCGTGTCGGTGCCGGCGGCATCATGCTGCCCAACCATGCGCCGCTGCAGGTCGCTGAACAATTTGGCACCCTGGCTTCGCTGTATCCGGATCGCATCGACCTGGGCCTGGGCCGTGCTCCGGGGACCGACCACGCTACCGCGCGAGCCTTGCGCCGCTATTTTGACAGCGCCGAGCAGTTTCCGAATGACGTGGTGGAACTGCTGGAGTATTTCGAGCCGGCCGCGCCGGATGCGCCGGTGCGCGCCGTGCCTGGTGAAGGTTTGAGGGTTCCGGTCTGGCTGCTGGGCTCGAGTCTGTTCAGTGCCGGCCTGGCAGCGCGCCTGGGGCTTCCGTTCGCCTTCGCCTCGCATTTTGCACCCGATGCCGTGGACGAGGCCCTGGCGGTATACCGTCGCAACTTCCGTCCCTCGCAATGGTTGCAGGCTCCGCATGCCATGCTTGGTCTGAACGTGGTGGCCGCGGACAGTGATCGCGAGGCCCAACGCCTGTTCACCACCCAGCAGCAGAGCTTCGTGAAGCTGCGTCGCGGCCAACCCGGACGGATTCCGCCGCCGATCGACGATATGGAGGCATTCTGGTCACCGGCCGAAAAAGCCATGGTCGAACGGGCCCTGGCCTGCGCCGCAGTGGGCGATGCCGCTACCGTGCGCCAGGGCATTGAAGATTTCATCTCGCGTCACCGTCCAGACGAACTGCTGCTGACGGCCAACATTTTTGATCATTCTGCCCGGGTCCGCTCGTTCGAGATCGCCGCGAAAGTGCGCGACAGGATCACCGATGCTGCCTGAACCATGCCGGGCTGCAGCCGGTATCATGCTGACCTGTCCGTCCTGAAGCGTCGCTTCCTCCTCTCCCATACCCGCAAGACGTGCCCCGAATGAAGACACCCCCCGGCCTGCAGGCCCTGATTGAAGATGGCGTGATCGACCAAGTCCTTCGACCGCTCAAGAGCGGCAAGGAAGCCTCGGTATACGTGGTCCGCGCAGGCGACGATGTTCGCTGCGCCAAAGTCTACAAGGATCTTCGCCAGCGCAGTTTCCAGGCCCGCGCGCAATACCAGGAAGGCCGTAAAGTCCGCGGCAGCCGTCAGGGACGCGCCATGGCGCGCGCCAGCGCTTTCGGGCGCAAACAGGCCGAGGAGGCATGGAAGAACGCCGAGGTGGACGCGCTGTACCGGCTCAGCGACGCCGGGGTGCGCGTGCCCAGGCCCTTCGGCTTCTTCAACGGGGTACTGGTGATGGAACTGGTGACCGACGCCGATGGCCACGCCGCGCCGCGCCTGGGCGAGGTGGATCTGGATGCAGAAACCGCCCGCAGCTATCACCGGTTCCTGATGCAGCAGGTGGCACGCATGCTCTGCGCCGAGTCGATTCACGGCGACCTGTCCGAATACAACGTCCTGGTGGGTCCGGACGGACCCGTGATCATCGACCTGCCGCAGGTGGTCAGCGCCTCGGGCAACAACGCCGCACGCCAGATGCTGCGCCGCGACGTGGGCAACCTCACCATCAGCCTTTCCCGCTTTGCGCCGGAACTGCTGGACACGCATTACGGCGAGGAGATGTGGGCGTTGTTCGAACGTGGCGAGCTGCATCCGGACAGCGCACTGACAGGCCGTTTCGAATTCGACGAATCCACGGCCGACGTCGACAGCGTGATGCAATCGATCATTGATGCCCGCCAGGAGGCGCTGATCCGTCAGCAGGGACGCGAAGCGGCGGAAGAGGACCTTTGAGCCTGTTTGAGCCTGCGGTCAGGCTCCGAGCCAGCGGTGTCAGCGCGGCGTGGCGTCCACCAGCTCCACGTCAAAGACCAGTGAAGCGCCCGGCGGGATCACGCCACCTGCCCCCCGTTCTCCGTACGCCAGCTTGGCGGGAATCATCAGGGTGCGCGTTCCGCCCACGCGCATGCCGACAATCCCCTTGTCCCAGCCGGCGATGACCTGACCCTTCCCCAGCACGAAGGAAAACGGCGCGCTGCGGTCGCGCGAGCTGTCAAAGCGGGTGCCGTGGTCGTGCGGCGCATCCTTGTCGTACAGCCAGCCGGTGTACTGCACCAGCACATCCATGCCCGGACGCGCTACGCGTCCGCTGCCCACGGTATGGTCGATGATGCCAAGCGAATCCACGTGACCGCTCATGTGCACCTTCGGCGCACGGCCACAGGAGACCAGCATCACGGCCAGCAGGACGAGGACAATCGATTTGCGCATGGAGCCATTCCAAACCATCACGCGGGCATCATCAACATCCACACGATCCGTGTCTATGCCGAGGCCTCGCCCAGATGGCCATCGCGGACTCCGAAATAGGCCCGGCGAACAGCGTCCGAGGAACCCAGCTCGTCGGCGTCCCCGTGGGTGACGATGCGCCCCCCTTCCAGCACGAAACCGTAATCGGCCTGCTGCAGGAACAACACGTTCTGTTCGGCGATGAGAAGACTCAATCCCTCGGCATGCGCAACTCCCAGTATCTCGATGACTTCCTTGACGTATTTCGGGGACAATCCGGCGGAAGGTTCGTCCATCACCAAGAGACTGGGTTCGCTCATCAGGGCCTTGGCCACGCCGAGCATCTTGCGCTGCCCCCCCGAAAGCGAACCGGCCAGACTGCGCCGCTGGCGAAGCAGGTCAGGAAACAGCTCATACATGCGCTTGATGCGGGTTTCCATGTCCCTGCCCTTGAGGAAATATCCGCCCATGCGCAGGTTGTCGAGCACGCTCAGGTCCGGGAACACGCCCTGCTCGGACATGAACGCCATGCCCCCGCGAATGCGCTTTTCAGTGGGTTCGGCGGTGATGTCCCTGCCGTGAAAGGTGATCGATCCCGACCAGGCCGGCAACAGGCCCACCAGCGTCCGCAACAGGGTGGTCTTGCCGGCCCCATTGGGACCCAGGAGCACGACCGACTTGCCCTCGGGGATGTCGATATCCACGCCCCAGAGCACCTTGACGCCGTCATATCCCGAGTGGATCCCTTTTCCGCTGAGAATCGCGCTCATCTCATCCTCCCAGGAAGGCTTCGATCACGCGGGGATCCTCGGTCGCCTGCGCCAATTTTCCGGTAAAAAGGGTATTGCCGGCATCCATGACCACGAGCCGGTCGGTGACCTGGTCAAGAAAATCCATCAGATGCTCGACCACCAACAGGGCCATGCCCTGATTGGCATAGCCACGCAGCCGTTGCGCCATGGCGGAAAGCTCCTCCGGATTGAGCCCGGCACCGATCTCGTCGACCAGCAGCAGGCGCGGCTTGGTGGCCAGCGCACGCGCCAGACCAAGCATCTTCTGCTGGCTGCTGTTGAGCGTCCTGGCCGGCTTGTCGGCGAATTCGGCCAGGCCTGTGTCTTCCAGCAAGGTCATGGCATCGGCGTGCTCACCGCTGCCATAGTGCGCGGCCACCAGCACGTTCTCATGTACCGTCAGCCCCGGAAATGGCCGCGGCACCTGGAATGTACGGTTGATCCCCTTGCGCACACGCCGATAGGTGGCGCGATGATGGATATCTTCACCGGCGAAGCGAATGCTTCCGCCGTCAATGCGGAATACCCCGGTGATGGCATTGATGCATGTGGTCTTGCCCGAACCGTTGGGTCCGGCCAGCCCCAGGATCTCGCCCGGATGAAGGTCGAAGGAAACCCCGTTCAGGGCCTTCAGGCCTCCGAAACTCTTCTCAAGATTCCCGACTTCGAGGATAGGTGCATCAGGGGACATCGACACCTCGACGTTTCAACAGCGACACCAGCCCGTTGGGCAGGAAAAGCACCAACAGCACGATCAGCAAGCCGTAGGCGATCTGGAAATATTGCGGCGTGGAAATACCGATGTAGTTGTACAAGCCGTAAAGGATCAGGGTTCCGATGATCGGCCCGATCAGCGTACCGATGCCGCCAAACAGGATGAACACGATGGTGAACACGCCGATGGTCAGGCTGAATACGGTTTCCGGATAGAACACCGAGATGTACCAGCCGAAGGTCGCCCCGGCGAGCCCGGCAATGAATGCCGAAAGAAGCCAGGACAGCGATCGCATCTGCACCACGTTGACGCCAGACATGGAGGCGCTGAGCGGATTCTCCCGGATCGCCGAAAGTGCAAGCCCAAACCTGGAACGCCGGATGATGCCGGAAGTCACCAGCGACAATGCCAGTATCCCCAGCATGGTCCAGTAGGCTGCGTTTGCATCGTAGGCCTGCGGCATGCTGATGCCATAGGGCCCCTGGGTGATTTTCTCCAGGTGCGGGTTGGCAACCACGTAGTACAGCGCCTCGGATGCGGCCAGGCTGGCAATCGAGAAATAGGCCCCCGACAACCGGAACAGCGGGATCAGTACCATGCCGAACAGCACGGCGGTCAGACCGCCCACCAGGACCGCAATCAAAGGCATCCAGTGCAGAAAGATGATCACCAGCGCACCGGCATAGGCACCGGCACCGAAGAAGCCGACATAGCCGAACGGCAGGTAACCGGTATAGCCATAGATGATATTCAGCCCCTGTGCCAGGGCCATGTACATCATCATGTTGAACAGCAGGAACTGGTTGTCATACAGCTTGGGCACCACAATGAAGGTGACCAGCGTGATCGCCGTGACGATCGCGGTACTGCGCCATCCCTTAAGCACTGCGCACCTTCCTTCCCAAAAGGCCGCTTGGCTTGACCAGGAGAATGGCGATCAGCAGCACATAGGGAAACAGTTGCGCCCAGGAGGTCAGGAAGGTCTGCATCAGCATCAGGGCCTCACCGAATATAAGGCCGCCGAGCACCGTGCCCAGTGGGTTGCCCAGCGAACCGATCACAATGATCACAAACGCCATCACCGTGATGTGCAGGCCCATGGATGGCTCGATGGCACCGAGCATGAAGGGGCTGAAAATGCCCGCCAGCGCCGCCGAGGCAATGCCGACACCAAAAGCCAGCACCGAGACGCGATTGACCGAGATACCGGTCACCACAGCCTCGTCGCGGTCGGTCATGATCGCCCGCGTGGCGCGGCCAATACGGCTGCGGTAAAGGTACAGGTAGATCGCCACGATACCGGCCAACCCGATGCCGGCGCTGACCACCCAGGACAGCGGAAACACCTGCCCGAGCAGATGCAGCGGCCGGGTTCCGAACACCGCATCAGGAATGGAATGCTGGTCGTTTCCGAAGGCAAAAACCGCCAGGGCCTCGATGACCTGGGACAGGCCGAAAAACAGGATGAACGAGAGCATTTCCGGATCATCCGATCTCTGCAACCGCGGCACCAGCAGGTAATAAATCGGCAGGGCCAGTAAAAAAAAAACCACCAGTTCGATAGGCACGGCCCACAGCGGATTCCAGCCCAGCAGGGTGTACAGGTAAAAAGCGCCGTACGCCCCGAGCATGAGAAAAGCGCCATGCGCAAGATTGATGATGCGCATGACGCCGAAGATCAGATTGAGGCCGATCCCGACCAGGGCAAAATACAGCCCGTAGAAGAGACCGGCCAGCAATGCATAAACCAGAAGACTCATGGATTGGCCGGTTGCGGGTACACGTATTTGGCCGCTGCATTCTTGAGCGGGAAGACCGGCAACAGTGCAAGTCCCTTTTTGGTCGGAAGCACCTGTCCGACGGGCAGCGATTCACCAATCTGCGCCCCCTCGGCATTGACCTTGAACAGTCCATCGAGAGTGAAGATCTTGCCGGAGAACGTATCAATGCTGTCGCGCAGCGACTCCTGGGTGAACTTCGGTGCCTCCGCGAGTGCCTTGCCCATGATCAGACCGGTGTTGTACCCGGCGACCGTGGACAGATCGATATTCTTGCCCCCCGCCTTGGTATACGCCGCCTCGAACCGATCCAGGGTGGGACCGAAATTGACCTGCTTGTTGTAGCGGATCAGGGGCGGAGCAACATACGAATATACATTTTTGATCGCCGCATCACCGACCGCATTGCGCACGACATCGAAGTGCAATGCCGGATTGGGCACGAACATCATCTTGAAATGCAGGCCCGAGCTTGCGTAATTCTGCAGGAAGGCGATGTCGTTGGTGCTGTAACCGAACTCGGCGACCGCTTCCGGGTTCGTCGCCGCGATACGACGCAGGATCGTCGAATAGCTGGAGGTACTGTCCGGCACCGACTCGTAGAAGGTGACTTCCACGCCCAGGCTCTTGAGGGTGGAGTTCAGTGTGTCGGCCTGGGATCCCGACCAGTCATTGGATGCGTACAGGATCGCCACCTTCTTGATGCCCACATGCTGCATGAAATCGGCCAGCACCTTGGGCCACTCCGAGGAAGTCGGCAAGCCGGTCAGGACAATATAGCGATTCTTGTCTTTTGGCTCGAAGAATTTCCCGGAAGTGCCTGTTTCATCGAACAAGAGAACTTTGTGCACTCGTGCAAGCGGAATCGCCACCGAAGTCAGCACCGAGCCGTAATCGGCAACCAGCAAGTTGACGCGGTCCTGGGTGATCAGACGGTTGTACAGGCTGGCCGCCAGCGTGGTGGAGCTCTGGTCGTTGTAGGCCACCAGCTTCACCGGGATCTTCTTGTCGAAAGCCTTCACGTAGACGCCGCCCTTGGCGTTGATCTCCTTGGCCCAGTACTTGAGACCGTCATACTGACGAGTCGAAGCCTGGGAGAATTTTCCCGAGCCGGCATACAGCGTGCCGATCTTGATCATGCTGGGCGGGGAAGCCCAGACGGCAAACGATGCGGCCAAGGCGGCCGCGACAAGCAACGAACGCATCACAGACCTGCGCAACATGACTCTTCTCCTGCTCTCGTGGATGAGGGTAATCGCCTCGATCATCCGTCACGCTGGACGTCGACCTACAGCAGGCCATGCACCATGAACTCGTTTCGCACGTGACTACCGCACGCCGGGGCAAATTTCCTGAAGCTTCCGTCTTCTCGTCCGGCATGGGCGCAACGGTTTGTCGACAAACACGCGTGTCGACAAGCATGTACCACCACACCACACTTGCTCAGCAGCCTGGTCCCGTCAATGTAGACCTTGGTATGAAATGCTTCATAAAACGATGCAATACAATTACTTGGGATAAAAAGAACAGGCAATTCAAGGACCGACGCGACATCGGCGCATCATGTCATCCGTGCAACATCCGATATTCGCCTGCTACTCGTAGCAAGGAGGGGCTAAAGAACCCGCAGCGATCCATGACCCTGAACCCGCCCTGTGTCTGCATGCTTAGCATTGTGCTACCCATGGCCGAATCCAGATTCCATGATCGGGCTTATACGGCTGTCAAGAACATCCATACAAGGATTTGAAGCATGTTTTCAATGCAAAAGCTCACCCGCAAGATGGGACTCGCGATGCTCGCCATCAGCGCCAGTCTAGCTCTTGCACCAATCGGGCCTGCCCTGGCATCAGCTCCCATGGCCCACAAGGCCGCACCCGGCTTCTACCGCATCATGCTCGGGGACTTCGAGGTCACCGCACTGTCCGACGGCACGGTCAAGCTACCGGTCGACAAACTGCTGAAGGGGATCAAGCCGGCCGCCATCGACAGGATCCTGGCGGCGCATTTCGAGTCTTCGCCGCTCGAGACCTCGGTCAACGCCTATCTGGTCAACACCGGAACCCGTCTCGTGCTGATCGATACGGGTGCCGGCAACCTGTTAGGACCGACCCTGGGCAAGGTTCTTGAAAACCTCGAGGCTTCCGGATACCGCCCGGATCAGGTCGACGAGGTACTGATCACGCACATGCACTCGGACCACGAGGGCGGCTTGGTGACGAAAGGACACATGACCTTTCCCAACGCCACGGTCTGGGTCAACAAAAAGGATGCCGATCATTGGCTGGATCCGGACAGGATGGCCAACGCAGCCAAAGACAGGAAGGGCGCATTCAAGAACGCCATCGCCTCGTTCAAACCCTATATTGCAGCCGGTCACTTCAAGACCTTCACTGGGGATCAGCCATTGGTACCGGGGATCCGCGCGCTTCCCGAGCCCGGCCACACCCCTGGGCATACGGGGTATCTGGTCACAAGCAAGGGCCACACACTGCTGGTATGGGGCGACATCATTCACGTTCAGGCCGTGCAGTTCGACCATCCTTCGGTCACCATTGGTTTTGACAGCGTTCCCGCACAGGCGCGCTCTACGCGCATGAACGTCCTCGCCAAATCGGCCTCAGGCGGATATCTGATCGCAGGCGCACATATCGCATTCCCGGGCCTCGGACATGTGCGCAAGGCGGCGCAGGGATACACGTGGATCCCGGTCAACTACAGCGTTCCACGTTGACATGGCGAGGCCGCAACTGAGCTTCCACCCAACGGGGCCGCATCGCGGCCCCGATTTTTTGCAAACCCGGAAGATCGTCGCACGCAACACAGCATGCGCCCACCCGCGCAGGATGCATCAGCGCCGGGGCGCGTCCCCCTTTGTTCAGAGCGTTTCCTAAGCTAATCTCTAGCGTGTCGACAGGGGACGCCAGTTTGCTCATGAACGCATCATCACAAGAGCTCAGGATCGACGTGCATGGCGTGCGCGTAGGCATGTACGTCTCCCGCCTGGACCGCCCCTGGATCAACACCCCCTTTCTACTGGAAGGCTTCCTGGTTTCCAGCAGTGAGGAAATCGAGGATCTTCAGCGTTACTGCAAGTCGGTCTATGTCGATGTCACGCGTGGCCAATCGCCGGAACTGCGCTATGTTCAGCTTGAGCAGGAAGGCGGCCAGCAAAATAACCGAAACGAGTTTGCGGCCATGGGCAAGACCTTATGGAAGCAAATCACCGAGTTCGAGGACGAACTGCCCAAGGCACGTGATGCCCACAAGATACTTCGAGCGGGCATCGAGGAAATCATGGAGGACTTGCGCCAGGGCCACAGCCTGCAACTGAGCAAGCTGAGCAAGGGTGTCGATGCGATGGTCAACTCGATCACGCGTAACCCCAATGCTTTCGGATGGCTCCGCGAGATCAAGCGCAAGGACAACTATGTCTATCACCATGCGCTGTCGTGTTCAGTCTGGGCTGCAAGTTTTGGCCGCCACCTTGGGCTGATTCACGACGAACTGACGGAACTGACCCTGGCCGGACTGCTGTTTGACGTGGGCAAGACGCGTCTGCCCTTGGAAATGTTGAATATGCGTGGTCGCTTCAGCGATGAGGATCACGCCGTCATGCAGACGCATGTGCAGCACAGCCTGGACATCCTCGAAAAGACGTCCGATATCTCGCCGAAAATCATCGAAGCCGTGGCCACCCATCACGAACGCCACGACGGCAGCGGATATCCCAATGGCCTCAGCCGGGACTCGATACCGATCTACGGTCGCATCCTGGGCCTGATCGACAGCTACGATGCCATGACCAGCATTCGTCCGCACATGCCGAGTCGCTCGCCGCACCAGGCGGTGATGGACCTGTATGAATCTCGCGGCACCCTGTTCCAGCCAGAATTGGTGGAACAGTTCATCCAGACCAGCGGCATCTATCCCACCGGTTCGCTGGTGGAGCTTACCGATGGACAGGTCGGCGTGGTCACTACCGTGCATAACCTGAAGCGCCTGCGCCCCACGGTCATGCTGCTGCTGGATGCCGAAAAACAGCCACTGAAGGAGTTCAATTCCGTCAATCTGGCGGCACGCAATCCGGCTGGAGAGGGCTACGCACTTGGCATCAAGTCGGGCCTGCCCCAAGGGGCTTTTGGCATCGATCCCACCGATCTGTTCATCGACTGAGGCCAGCATGACCGAAGGTATCGACGAACTGACTCGATTGCGCAACCGGCTCAATTTCACAGCGTTGCTTGACCAACAGATTGCGTACGCAGACAAGAGTCACGGCGCGCTTGCGCTGATCATCATCGACATCGACGGCTTTTCCCACATCAATGCAGCCAATGGCTATGCCATGGGCGATGACGTCTTGCGCCACATGGGCCGACAACTGCGCCAGGTCATGCGCAAGCAGGACTATGCCGGTCGCATCGGTGACAACCGTTTTGCACTGCTGCTTCCGCAGGTGCACAACCTTGGCCACACCGAGCTGGCCGTGCACAAGCTGACCCGTCTTCTGGAACCGCCCCTGCGACGGGACGATACGTATATCGCCATCCGATTCACGGCCGGCGTTGCGCTGTATCCAAGCCATTCCGATCATGGCGAGTACCTGTTGCGGCTGGCAGAGATCGCGCTGGGCACCGCGCGAACGCAGGGAAGGCGCTATCAGTTCGCCGAGGCCACACAGGTTCTGCATGACCTGTCCGATCACTGGGAGCTGGAAATGCAACTCGGAAGCGCGATCGAGAATGGTGAACTGCAGATGTACTACCAGCCGCAGGTACATATCCCGGATCGTCGTCCCATCGGCGCCGAAGCCCTCATGCGTTGGCACCGCAGCGACGGACAGGTGCTGTCGCCGGAACTGTTCATCCCTCTGGCCGAACGGACCGGACAGATCAAGAAAGTCACCATCTGGGCCCTCAACACGGTGTTGCGACAGGCCGGCGAGTGGCGTCGTGACCTGGGAACGCTTTCAGTGGCGGTCAACCTCCCGGGGCAACTCGCACTGCAGCCGGACCTTTCCGAACTGGTCGAGCACGCGATGCATCTGTGGGGCAAGGACCATATCAAGCTGGTACTGGAAATCAGCGAGCGCACCCTGATGGACCGCGACAGGGGACGCGACAACCTGATGCAGCTGCGCAACCTCGGACTGCGCATTTCCATCGACGACTTCGGCACCGGGTATTCCTGCCTGGCCTACTTCAAGAACATCCCTGCGGATGAACTCAAGATCGACAAGTCCTTTGTCGGTGCGCTTCTGACCGACAATGCCAGCGAGGACATCACCACCTTGATCATCAATCTGGCGCACCGCTTCGGCCTTACCGTGGTGGGCGAAGGTGTCGAGAATGAGCGCACCCTGGACATGCTGGAAAACCTGGGCTGCGACGTGGCCCAGGGCTACCTCTTCGGCAAGGCGATGCCGCCGGATGCCTTCATGAACTGGCTGCGGGCACAACAGAGCCTGGAGGAGGCCCGGGGAAGCGGGCTGATATGACGCTATCCGCGGGTCTGCCTGTGTCGCCGGCCCGTTGTGCACACCCGCTCGCTTACGGAATCCCATCTTGCCATCCCTAACCTGCCATCATCTCGCCCCTCGCCCGCTTTTGAATCGACTGCTGGCGACCAGCATCGTGCTGTCCTGCATGATCATCGGCAGTGTGCAAGCGCACGCCCGTCCCCACGGACCTGCCATCGTCCGGGTTCATGCAGGCCTGCTCCAGGGGCGCAACATCGGCGCCGGGGCAACCCGTCTTCGCGTATTTCAGGGCATTCCCTATGCCGCACCGCCAGTCGGCAACCTGCGCTGGCGCCCACCGCAGCCTGTTGCCGCCTGGACCGGCGTACGCAAGACCACGCACTTCGGGCCGCGCTGCATGCAACCGCCGATCTTCAGCGACATGGTGTTCCGTTCCGACGGCATGAGCGAGGACTGCCTGTATCTGAACGTGTGGACCCCCGCGAAGACGTCCGGCGCCAGGCTTCCGGTGCTGGTGTATTTCTACGGCGGCGGGTTCCTCGCCGGGGACGGTTCGGAGAATCGCTACGATGGCGCCAGCCTGGCGCGCAAGGGTATCGTCACCGTCACCGTCAATTACCGGCTCAACGTGTTCGGCTTCCTTGCGCTTCCTGCACTTGCGAACGAGTCACCACAGCATGCCTCGGGCAACTATGGCCTGCTGGACCAGCAGGCCGCGCTGCGCTGGGTGCATGCCAACATCGCCCGCTTTGGCGGCGACCCGGAGCAAGTCACTATCGGCGGCGAATCGGCCGGCTCCATCTCGGTCAGCGCACAGATGGTCGCGCCGGCTTCCCGTGGCCTGTTTGCACGCGCCATCGGCGAAAGCGGCGCCCTGATCGCGCCCATTGCAGCGGTTCCCCTGCGCCAGGCCGAACAGGAAGGCAAGACATTTACCCGCCAGGTCGGGGCCGATTCGCTTGGTAAGCTGCGGGCCATGCCGGCCAGGACCCTGCTTGCGGCGGTGACCGCAAAGGACGCGCCATCCTTCCAGCCCGACATCGACGGGCTGTTCCTGACCGAACAGCCCTTGTCCACCTACCAGGACGGAAGACAGGCCCATGTGCCACTGCTGGTCGGCTCCAATTCGCAGGAAGGTTTCTATCCGTCGCTGCTCAAGGGCGCCACACCGACGCCGGCGAACTACCACGAGGCGCTCCGGAAGCTGTTCGGCGACCGAGCCGATCGGGCTCTGGAACTGTATCCGGGGCATGACGAGGCCCAGGTCAAGCGCTCGGCCACGGCATTGATGGGTGACATGTTCATCGCCCACAGCACCTGGCGCTGGATGGACCTGCAGCACCGCACCGGCAAGGCACCGGTTTATTATTATTATTTCAGCAAGGCGCGTCCGGCCATGCGCCACCCGCCGCCCGGTCACACGCCCGACCCCGGAGCCGTGCACAGCGGCGAGATCGAATACGCCTTGGGCAACCTGTCCAGCAACAAGGTCTATGCCTGGACCGCGCACGACTACAAGGTCTCGCGGATCATGCAAGGCTATTTCGCCCGCTTCATCAAGACCGGCAACCCCAATGGTCCCGGATTGCCAACATGGCCCCGTGTGCACGCGGCCCAGGGGGGTCTGCTGCGCCAGGAAATCGGCGTACCCACTCGCACCGAGATTGATCACGGCGCCGCACGACAGCATTTCCTGAGCCGCTATTACACGACTCATCCGAGCCATGGATGACGTTCCTGGAACGTTTTACAAGTGAGCAAGAGCCCAGCGCTGAATGTCGGCGGCCCCCATGGCGCCGGACTGGCGGGCGACCTCGCGGCCGTTGCGGATCAGGATCAGGGTCGGGATCGAGCGGATGGCAAACCGCGTGCCGAGTGATTGCTCGGCCTCGGTGTCGACCTTGACCAGCCGCATCTGTGGCTCGAGCTGCCGTGCCGCCTGTTCGAATGCCGGCGCCATGGTCCGACATGGGCCGCACCATGGCGCCCAGAAATCCACCAGCAGCGGGAGCGTGCCCTGCTGGACATGGCGGTCGAATCGCGTTTCACCCAGAGCAATAGGATGCCCCCCGAACAATTGGGCATGACAAGTGCCGCAGGCCGGGCCGTCGGCCAGACGCGCCTCGGGTACCCGGTTGACTGCATCGCAATGGGGACAGACCACAAGCACGGATGAAGACATGATCAAATGGACTCGAAAGGTCGATATGGGCTTATAGATGGGGGCATGTCGCTCTTGTCCAAGGCGCATGCATGACCGAACCCGTTGCCCCGTTTCGGATACCGTCTCTCAAGGCGTCGGCTAAGCCACGAACAGGCTTGACGCTGCCCCATGGCGACGTCGGCCCACGCTGGAACTGATGCTCTGCATGCCGCCCACGGCAGCCAGGACATGTCCTGTGGATCAACCCGGGTCACACCCCAAAAAATCGCGCGGCGAAGATTTCCCCTCGCCGCGCGAATGCCGTGTGGTGCATTGAAGTCGAAGCTCAGTGCCTGGTATGCGACTTCCCTGGCTGGATCACCTTGTCGATGCCTTGCAGCACACCGTTGGCTGACTTGATCTGCATGCCGACCATGTGGGCACCATCGATGCTCATCTTGCTGCCATCCTTGCGGATATTGGTGGTGTCACCCTGCATCATCCGGGGATGACTGGCTTCCTTGACATCTGCCGGAATGAACATGCCCGGCAACACGTGATATTTGAGTACCGAAATCAGTTCAGCCTTGTTTTCCGGCTTCAACCAATTTTCCAGCGTGCCTTTGGGCAACTTTTCGAACGCTTCATCCGTCGGTGCGAAGACAGTGTAGGGGCCTTCTCCCTTGAGGACATTGGTCAACTCGGCGGCATCCAGCGCCTTGCAGAGGGTCTTGAACGAACCCTGGGCGACAGCTGTGTCGACAAGATTGGACTTGGAAGCATGCATATTCATGATGTTTGCCTTTGAGCGGGGACCTGCAGTGCAGATCCGGAGCGGCCGAGGCCGCAACCCGAATAATCCGGGAAAGTACTCAGTGGCGTTAGGCAGCGAACCGCAAATCTGAGCGCTGCAGTGGAAGTGGATACTCCGCAGCCCCTGAAGTATGTGCGCCAGGATGTTACCTCGAGGTAACACACATCAAACTGCTGGATCTCCCGTTCATCTTGAGGGCGTTGCGAGCAGGCATGGCTTGCAAAATGCCGGTTTTCGTCGGCCCTGAATCACATCGGGTCAAGCCCTCCCTGTTCGCAAAAGGAAGCGAATGGCTGCGTCGGCCTGCATCAACGGACGCAACCTAGCTGTAACCGCCGCGCCATCGGATGGTTACCCAGGTCATGCAAGCTGGTGCCACGGCAGACACCGGGGATTGCGCCATGCAACGCACGAAGCTCCGTTCCATATTCATCTCCGACGTGCATCTGGGCACGTCCGACTGCAAGGCGGCCTACCTGCTGGATTTCCTGCGCACGGTACGCTGCGAGCACCTGTACCTGGTCGGCGACATCATCGACCTGGAGTCGCTGACGCGACGCCAATGGTGGCCCCCGGAACACACGGCCGTGCTGCTGGAACTGCTCGAAATCGTTCGCCGCGGCACTCGCGTGACCTACATCCCGGGCAACCACGATGCATCGATGCGTGAGCTCACCGGGGAATCGATCGCCGGCATCCGGGTTGTGCTGGATGCGGTACACGAAGGGGCCGATGGCCGACGTTACCGCGTCAGCCATGGCGACGAATACGATCCCGAGCAGTTCGGCCGCGACTGGATGCTTTGGCTGGGCGAGGCCATGCATCGCTTCATTTGCTGGACCAACCGGCGCATGTACCACTGGCGCCAGCGGCGTGCCAAGCCCTACCTGCCGCTCTCGATCATCATCAAGTCGCACGTGGGACGTGCCGTGGACTATATCCGCGCTTTCGAGGCCCGCGTGGCAGAGCGTGCCCGCAAGGACGGTTTCGACGGCCACATCTGCGGGCACATCCATTTTGGTCATGTGCGCAGGATCAACCAGGTGCTGTACCTCAACGATGGGGACTGGGTCGAGCACTGCACGGCCATTGTGGAGGACATGACCGGCGCCATGGAACTGGTGCACTGGTCCGAGTCGGCCACAGCCCTGGGCCGGGCAAGTCGCGAAATCGTGCTGCCCTCGCCCGCCGCAGCACTGGCGCTGGCGCCGCTCGCGGCCATGTCCAACGATCTCTCCGAATTGCAGCCTGCGGCCTGAACCGCCGTACGATCATGCACTCGACAATGCC
>NZ_JAQIBU010000059.1 GCF_027858935.1 Oleiagrimonas sp.
GCGGTGTTGCGCTCACCCCAGGTGCGCGCGGCCAGTCCTCCGGGCTTGCTGCCAAGGTCCTGGTTGACGGCACGCGCGGCATCAATCAACAGTTCGTCCCAGTTGGCGTAGCGCGGGGACAGCAGATTGTCCGGCTTTTGCTGCAGCATGGCCCAGACCGCTGCCTCGCTGTGCCGCGGCAGTCGGAAGTGCGGAAAACGCTTGCGCACGCGTGCAGCGAAGGGGTGCAGGACGGCTGTCACCACGCGCGTGCGGAAGGCGCGCACCAGACGGTAGTCGACACTGTCGATGGCGGCGCGGCCCTGCCAGTGACGGGTCAGATCCTGCAGTGCGTCCAGGTGCGCTTCCGGGTGCCGGGCCAGCACGTCCTGCAGCAGCTTCTGCCAGCGGGCCAGGAACACCGCGCGATCGTCGAGCTGGATGGCCAGCATGTTTTCCGTGGTGAAGCGATTGCGCGCGAACAGGTCGTCGCGGATCTGCTTGGCGCGCGCGCCGCGCCAGTAGCCACCGTTGCCGATCAGGCTTTCCCACTCGCCCCCAGTGGTGCGGTTGTTGGCGGTCCACAGGCGGCCGTCGGCCGGGTTCTCGATACGTGGAAACTGCAACGGCGATGCGAAACCGATCCATCCGGTACCCCGGCGGGACCAGTCGGATGGGACCAGCGGATCGAACCCGTCACGCAGGGGCAGGGCGTTGCCGGTCAGGGTCCAGCCGATATGGCCCTCGCTGTCGCCGACGATGAAGTTTTGCGGCGGCATGCCAATGGTGGGCGCCACCATCAGGGCCTGGTGCACCGAATCGGTTTGTTCCAGTTGCATCAGGTTGAGGTTGTGCGAGCGCGGCAGGTGCGCGACCCAGTGCAGCGCCAGCGGCGTACCGTCGATGTCGCGGGCCATGATGGGTCCCCAGAGCGTGTCCCGCACGATCAGTTTGCGGTCTGGACCGCCCTTGACCTTGATGATCTCGACATGATCCTTGATCGTGGCCCAGCCGTCGGGCGTGCGGTAGCGATCGGTGTGTTTCGGGTCGCGCCTGATGCGCACCCAGTCCTGCCAGTCGCCGTAACTGTTGGTGAAGCCCCAGGCGATATGCCCGTTGCTGCCGGCGATGAGCAAGGGCGTGCCGGGCAGCGTGATGCCGTTGAGGTCCACCGGGTTGCCGATGTCATCCGGATAGCGCAAGCGTGCGCGGAACCAGATGTTGGGCACGCTCAGGCCCAGGTGCATGTCGTTGGCGACAATCGCGCCCGGGCCGGACAGGCTTCCGGATACCGCGAACTGGTTGCTTCCGGGGGCGTCAGCATCGTGCAGTAGCGTGGTGGTGGCACTTGCCGGCATGCTCGTGCGCAGGGTGAAGACGCTGGCCTCGGGCAGATCGGGTGCGGGCGAGGGGGCGCCCTGCAGCGGAGCCTCCCAGGTCGGCGAAGGGGACATCAGCAGCTTGACCACGGGGGCCGGAAGTGCGGCACGCAGGCGCTCGATGTCGAGCTCGCGTGTGTCCGTGCCGTCGTCGTTGAGCTCGAGGGACATTGCGTCGACGGTGAGCAAGGTATCTTCCATGCGCCATGGTTTCGGGGCGCTGCCCAGGAGCAGGTATTCCCACGGGCGCACTTCAAGCGCCTTGAGTCCGGCGTTGACGCCATCGCGGTAGGCCCGCAGAACATCACGCTGGTGTTGCGGCACTTGGTCGATCAGGGCGCGGTCGCGTTCACGGAAGCGGTGGCGGCGATGGTTCAGGTCCAGCTTCAGGGCGGCCGGTCCAAGCAGCGCGGCCAGTTCGCCCGCTGCCATGCGCCGCTGCAGGTCCATTTCGAAAAAACGTTCCTGCGCGTGCTCGAATCCCAGGCCATAGGCCAGGTCCAGACGGTTGTCCGCGTCTATGGTGGCCACGCCGAGGCGGTCGCGCGTGATGGTCACGGGTGCCGTGATGCCGGACACGCGTAGCGTGCCATCCAGGCGCGCAAGGCTGCCGCCCAGCAGCAGCCAGGCCCCACCTGCGGTGATCACCAGCAGCGCCACAAGCGTCATCACGATGCGCTGGATCCAGCGTTTCAAGCGCGCCCCCCTGGGCGGGCGATGGTCCGCGCGCGTGCTGCCTGTTGCCCCTGCATGCTCCGGGCCTCCCGACCCCCGTCGTTGATGTCAGTTACTGGTGATGATGCGGTCCACGTGCCGGAAACCTCGCGGCAGCAGACTTCCACGCGTGGCGCGGTTGCCACCGTACTCGACCAGGTCGGACCACTTCAGGATCAGCTTGCGTTGACCGGCATGGACCGTGACCTCGCCGCTGCTCTCGGCCACCACCGCCACGCCGGCGACACGTTCGTCGCCGCTGGACAGCCGTGCCTTGGGGATATCGATCAGCTTGTTGCCCTTGCCCTTGTCCAGTTCAGGCAGCTCGGCCACCGAGAACATCAAAAGGTGCCCGACCGTGGTCACCACCACGATGCGGTCGCGCGAGGGGTCGGCGGTCACCGGCGGCGTCAGCACGTGTGCGCCGTCGGGCAGGTTGATCAGCTGCTTGCCGGACTTCTTGTTCGAGAGCATGGCTTCGAAGCGCGTCACGAAGCCGTAGCCGAAATCCGAGGCCAGCACCAGGCGGGTGTCAATGTCGCCGCTTGCCAGCGCATCGAACTGCGCGCCGGAAGGGGGGCTGAAGCGTCCGGTCAGTGGTTCGCCATTGCCGCGCGCCGAGGGCAACGTATGCGCCAGGGTCGAGTAGCAGCGGCCGGTGGAATCCACAAACGCGACCTGCTGGTTGGTGCGGCTGCGCACCGCTCCGCCGAGGGCGTCGCCCTCGCGGTAGTTGAGGCCTTCGGCATCGACGTCGTGGCCCTTGGCGGCACGCACCCAGCCGGTTTGCGACAGCACTACGGTGATCGGTTCGGAGACCACCAGGTCGCTCTCGTCCAGGGCCGTGGCGGCATCGCGTTCGATCAGTGGCGAGCGACGGTCGTCGCCGAACTTCTCCGCGTCGGCACGAATCTCTTCGCGGATCAGTCCCTTGAGCTTGGCCGGCGACTTGAGCAGCACATTGATGCGTGCGCGCTCTTCCTCGAGCTTGTCGCGTTCGGCCTTGATCCGGATCTCTTCCAGTCGCGCCAGCTGGCGCAGTTTGGTATCGAGGATGTAGTCGGTCTGCTCTTCGCTGAGAGCGAAGCGTTGCATCAGTACCGGCTTGGGCTCGTCCTCGCTGCGGATGATGCGGATGACTTCGTCGATGTTGAGGAATGCGGTGTACAGGCCTTCCAGCAGGTGCAGGCGGCGGTCGACCTTGCCCAGTCGGTGTTCCAGGCGGCGGGTCACCGTGGTGGTGCGGAAACGCAGCCATTCACCAAGGATGGTCTTGAGGTTCTTGACCTGCGGGCGGCCGTCCAGGCCGATCATGTTGAGGTTGACGCGGAAGCTCTTTTCCAGATCCGTGGTGGCGTACAGATGCTGCATCATCTCGTCGGTGTCGACGCGACTGGAGCGCGGCACCAGGACCAGGCGGATCGGGTTTTCGTGGTCGGACTCGTCGCGCAGGTCTTCCAGCATCGGCAGCTTCTTGGCGCGCATCTGCGCGGCGATCTGCTCGAGGACCTTGGACGGGCTGACCTGGTGCGGCAGCGCCTTGATCACGACGTTGTCGTTTTCCGTGGCGTAGATGGCGCGGGCGCGGATCGAGCCAGTGCCTTTTTCATACATCTCCAGGATCGCTTCGCGCGGGCTGATGATCTCCGAGGCCGTGGGGTAGTCCGGACCCTGCACGTGCTCGCACAGCTCGGCCACGGTGGTCGTGGGGTGGTCGAGCAGGCGGATGGCGGCCGTGGCGATCTCGCGCAGGTTGTGCGGCGGGATGTCCGTGGCCATGCCCACGGCGATGCCGGTGGAGCCGTTCAGCAGCACGTGCGGCAGGCGCGCGGGCAGCCAGGAAGGTTCCTCCAGGGTGCCATCGAAGTTGGGTACCCAGTCGACCGTTCCCTGGGCCAGTTCGGCCAGCAGGATCTCGGCGATCGGGTTGAGCTTGGACTCGGTGTAGCGCATCGCCGCGAAGCTCTTGGGGTCGTCCGGCGAGCCGAAGTTGCCCTGGCCGTCGACCAGCGGGTAGCGGTACGAGAACGGCTGCGCCATCAGCACCATGGCCTCGTAGCAGGCCGAGTCACCGTGCGGATGGAACTTGCCGATTACGTCGCCGACGGTGCGCGCGGACTTCTTGGGCTTGGCGCCGGCGGCCAGTCCCAGCTCGCTCATGGCGTAGATGATGCGTCGCTGTACCGGTTTGAGGCCGTCGCCGACAAAGGGCAGTGCACGGTCCAGCACCACGTACATCGAGTAATCGAGGTACGCGCGCTCGGCGTATTCCTTGAGGGGGATCTGTTCGTGCGTGGACTGGATGTTCATGAAGTCGGTTCGTTACGGAAGGTGTTCGGGAGCGCGCTTATGCGCGTTGTTACTGGATACGTCGGGTGATGATGCCGAACGCCTGAAGCTGCTTCTGCACGCTGTCCGGACCGGCCAGGTGGGCGGCCCCGACGGCCACGAACCGCGTGCCCGGGGTCTTCATCAGCGCAGCCAGTTGCCTGGCCCACGCCTTGTTGCGCGCCACGATCAGGCGCTGGTAGAGCTCGGGCGACTCGGTGCGCATCTCGATGTCGGCAGACTTGGCGATCGCCTCGACGTTGCCGGTCTGCCAGTGGTCGATCAGCTTGTGCACTTCGCTGGTGGCATTCTTGAAGTGCTTGAGTATCGAGTGCAGGAAAGCGATTTCGGTCTTCGGCTTCATGCCGGCAAGAAAGCGGATCTGCTGTTCGGCGGTTTCCAGCCCCTTGACCGGTTTGCCCTCGGACTTGAATTGGGCCTTGAGCTGCTTGTCCACGCCGCTCTTGGGGTCCATGCCGGCCTTCAACAGCGGGGTTGCGATCAGCGTGAGTCCGGCCAGCCACGGCCGCATGATGTTGATGGTGGCCTCGCCGCCAGGCAACCCGGCGACCTGGACGGCCCGCTTGAGCAGGATGACGTCGCCCGGACTCAGCTCGCCGGACAGCGGATGGGAGGGGTCGATGCCGTACTTGAGGACCAGCGCCTGCATGTGGGCGGTGCTGTCGTCGGTCTCTTCGATGTAAAGGGTCCGGCTGGCGTCAAGCGCCTTGGTCAGCGTCGGGCTGCGCCATGCCGTGCCCTTGGGCAGGATGTGCATGGTGCCGAACAGATACACGGTGCTCTTGCCGCTGTGGGCCACCCACAACGCGGGCGTGGCCAGGGCCGGCACCGCGGCCAGGTACAGCGCCAGGCCGAGGCACTGGCCAATCCGTCGAAGAAGATGCATGCGGTCCGCTCAGTTGATGGCTCAAGGAGCCTACTTTAGCCGATCGGCGCGATGCATTGAGTCGCGTGGATCAACGCGGCACCCGATAGCCGCCGGGGACCCCATCCGCGCTCAGGGTCAGCTGCCACAACTGATCGCGGCGGGCGCGAAACACGGCGGCCGAGCAGGACAGGTAGAAGCGCCACATGCGGCGGAAGGTTTCGTCGTAGTTTTTGGAAAGCTCCGGCCAGGCCGCGTCGAAGTTGGCCAGCCACGCCATCAGGGTGCGGTCATAGTCGGGGCCGAAGTTGTGCCAGTCCTCGACCACGAACAGGTCTTCCAGCGCGCTCGAGACCTGGCTGGCGGCCGGGATCATGGAGTTGGGGAAGATGTACTTCTCGATCCACGGGTCCGGCTGTGCCGGGGCGCTGTTGCTGCCGATGGTGTGCAGCACCGACAGGCCATCTTGCTTGAGGCATCTGCGGACCACCTCGAAGTAGCTGCGGTAGTTCTTGCCGCCGACATGTTCGAACATGCCGATCGAGTAGATCGCGTCGAACGGCTCATCGATGTCGTGGTAATCCTGCAGGCGGATTTCCACCGGAAGTCCCTGGCACAACTCGCGTGCAAACTCGGCCTGTTCCTCGGACACGGTGATGCCTACGCCTTCGATGCCGTAGCGCTCGGCGGCGAACTTCAGCGCCTCGCCCCAGCCGCAGCCGATGTCGAGGACCCGCTGCCCGGGTTTGAGCTGCAGCTTGCGGCACACCAGGTCCAGCTTGGCCTCCTGGGCCGCATCGACATTGTCGGCCTGCGCCCAGTAGCCGCACGAATACACCAGTCGCTTGCCCAGCATGGCCTGGAACAGGTCGTTGCCGAGGTCGTAGTGGGCACGACCGATCTCGAAGGCGTTATCGCCGCGCTGCAGGTTGATGAACCGTGCCTTCAGGTGGGCGATCAGGGTGTCCAGGGTCTTCAGGTCCTGGTCCAGCTGCGCGGCCAGCACGCGGGTGAAGAAGCCGGGAAGGTCATCGGCGTCCCACCAGCCTTCCATGTAGGCCTCTCCCAGGTCCAGCGAGCCGTGCGCGAACACGCGTGCGAACAGCCGTTCGTCATGCACCTTGAGGTCGGTTGGCGCGGGACCATCCAGATGGATGTCGGCTTTGCGCAACAGGTTGATCGCGCGTTCCTTGAGTGAATCTTCGCTCACGGGCTGCTCCTCGCTGTGTACTGTTGTGGTCATGGCTGCGCCGTCCCGGCATGAAGCTCAGGCGAGCGCAGGATGTAGGTCTTGGTCAGGTCATGTTGTGGTCGCCGAGTACGCCGATGGTGACAGGCGAATGCATGTACACCAGCGCCACATCTGCTGCACGTACGATATCAAGAAGCCGTTCGGCTTCCTCATCGCGCAGCACGAACTCGACCCGCACGGGCAGGTCTCCGGCCAGTTCGAAGAAGGCTTCCTCGTGCAGCACGCCGTGGCGACCGAAGCCGGCGATGGCGCGGAAAGCCGAGCCACCGGCAAGCTTCTCCTTGCGCGCAATCTCGAGCAGCCACTCATACAGCGGTTTGCCCTTGTGACGCGCGTTGGCTTGCATGAAAAAGCGCAGGTTGGTGCCTTGCATTTCGGACACGGTGGAGGTTTCCATGCGGCGAGTCTCCATTCAAGCGCGCAGTACGGCGCGGATCAAGGCCATGCCGGCGATCGTCATGGTGATCGAACCGGCGACATGGATGGCCACGTGGCCCGCGAACCAGAGATATTGCTGGCGCAGCAGCAGCGTGGTCGCCTCGGCCGAAAAGGTCGAGAACGTGGTCAGGCCGCCCAGGAAGCCCGTGGCGATGAACAGCTGTGCCTCGGCGGGCAGGGCGCGGAAGTGCGAAAACGTCCCGATGGCCATGCCCATCAGCAGGCCGCCCAGCAGGTTTGCGGCGAGCGTGCCGAGGGGCAGTGTCGGGAAGACCGGGTTGAACAGTGCGCCGAGGCCCCAGCGCAAAAGGGCGCCGAAGCCGGCGCCACAGAAAATGGCAATGATCGCGGTGATACCCATCGGGTCTCCTCATCCTGTGATCCAGCACGAACCCGCGGCGGCAAGGGCCGCCGGGGCAGGTTGGTCCAGGCATCATCAGCCGCGAGGCGGTTTGTCCCTTGAGGAACAGGAGGCATGCCATCTCCCGAGGGCGCCGCATGCAGCGCCCACAGCTTTATATTAACGTCAGCATATGGTGTTCGTCACCGGGTGCTGGGGTGACCGGCGATCGGCCCCTACAATGGTTGTGATGCCAAACCCGCCCGCCATGCCCCGGATACGCAGCCAGCATTACGGCGTGCTTGCGGGTCTGTTGGCTGCATTGTCGATGATCGGTCCCTTCTCGATCGATGCGATCTTTCCCGGTTTCGACCAGATCGCGGGCGAGTTCGGGGTGGGCGCCGAGGCCATGCAGCAGACGGTCAGTGTTTACCTGCTGGCGTATGCCGGCATGAGCCTGTTTCATGGCGCGCTCTCGGACGCCTATGGGCGCAAGCCGGTGATCGTGCTGGGCATGTTCTGTTACGCACTGGCTTCTGCCGGCGCGGCCGTGGCCGGGTCGTTCACATCCCTGCTGGTGTTTCGCGCGCTGCAGGGACTGTGTGCTGGCGCTGGCATCGTGGTCGGACGCACCGTGGTGCGCGACCGGCTTGAAGGCGCGGCGGCACAGCGCCTGCTGTCGCGCGCGCTGATGATTTTCGGCATTGCGCCCGCAATTGCGCCGATGATCGGCGCGGGCCTGCTTGGATGGGACGGCTGGCGCGGCATTTTCTGGTTCCTGGCCGCTTTCGCCGTGCTCCTGGCACTGGCCTGCAGCCTGCTGCTGGCCGAATCGCATCCGCACCACGCACGCACCCGTTTGGCGCCCGGTCCCCTGCTGGCCGGTTATCGCGCCATCGCTGCGGACGGCCGCTTCTGGCAACTGACGATTTCGGCGACGGTGAATTTCAGCGCGCTGTTCCTGTACATCGTCTCGGCACCGATGATCGTGCGCGTGCATCTGGGGCTGGGGCCGGACGGGTTCCCCTGGCTGTTCATTCCGGTGGTGCTGGGCCTGGTCGCGGGCAGCTGGCTGTCCGGGCGTCTGGCCGGCCGCGCCAGCGTCCGCACCACGGTACAGCTGGGCTACCTTGCGATGCTGGCCGCCTGCGGGTGGCATCTGGTGCTGGCGTACGCAATGACAACGCCGCGCGTGCCCTGGACGACGCTGCCGCTGCTGCTCGAGGGGATCGGCGTGCAGCTGGCCTTCCCGACACTGACGCTGTTGCTGCTGGACCGTTTCCCGCAGCGGCGTGGGTCGGTGTCTGCGGTGCAGGCCACCTTCAGCCTGCTGTTCAATGCCGGTGTGGCGGGCCTGCTTTCACCCTTGCTGTCCGGCTCCATGTCCGCCTTGGCCTGGGGCGCTCTGGGGCTCACCGTCATCGGTGCGCTGTCATGGCTGCGCTGCGAGTCGCGGATGCGGCGCGATCCGGCACAGGTGCCGGCGTTCGGTATTGATGCCGTGCCGGTGTCGAGCGAAGCGGTGGAGCCGGCATGACCGCGATGGCCCGGGTTTTTCGCCAGTGGGACTGGTCTGCAGGGGTTTTCCCGCGTTGTGCAAACGCGGATCATATCCAGCCTGCCTACAGGTACATAGGGCGGCGCATGTGAATATGCAGTAGAAAATGCGCGGAATTTACTGAGTTCCAACCCATACAAGGAACCCGCATGGTAGCCGCTCGCTGTGGACCGTCCCTGCAAGGGCGATGTGTCCTTGAGTAGAGCGCAAATGTGGGCAGGACCACCAGATACGGTGGATGAAATGGCGGCCCGCAAGCACACTGGTGATGTGCTTGCAAGTGGCTCTCCGCTGGAGGAGGATGAATTACAGGGGAAATTCGGATTGCATACAAACATGCGATTCATGTGGCACGTTAAACCACGTGCAGCCCGATCAGGGAGGTCGTCATGAAAAAGCCGATTTTATTGCTGCTTGCCAGCTTGTTCAGTGTTTTGTCCGCAACCGTCTGGGCATCCTCCAAGGATGACAGTCCAAGCCAGAGCCGCGTCCTACCAGTACTGGTCAACGTGAGTGCTCAGGGCAAAGTGACTGATGCGAGTCCTGCATACACCCTGCGGCCGGCATTGATGGACGCGCTCAGGAGCGCCCTGGACAAGATGATCAGCAAGCCCGCCACTTTCCACGGCAAGCCGGTCCGCAGCCAGTTCGTGATTCGTCTCGCGTTGACTGCCAAACCCATAGGGGATGGCACATACAACATGGCGTTCAATTACCTCTCCAGCAAGGCGCTACCAAACGGTTCGTGGTACTGGGTTCGCTCCGGCGATCACAGGCTGTATATCAAGAATCAGTCCCCAACCCTTGATCACAATTTCAGCTGGAACAGTTTGACCGAAATTGCCTTGCATCAACGCGAATCGCTTAACGGACAGAATCAGGTTATCCACGAAAATTTCATGCAGCGAATCAACCAGGGTCATTGAGGCGTTTCGCCCTGCCGGGGCCACGCAACCCGAGGGGGAGCTGGCCGGGTTGATGGCTCGACGATCACGGTTCGGTAACGAAGACCGGTACCTTGCACCATGGCTGGGTCCTCGCTTCCTTGGCCGCCCGGTCATGGGTACTGATCGACCTCGTAACCTGTCGGCTCGAAAGTCGATCAGGGCGAGGATGAAAGGCAAGTCCGGCCAGTTAACCCTGAGAGGGCCCTTGCAGGCCGTGGGTCAAGGGCATCCGCCCGCCCTGGTGCGAGGGATGCCAGGGCGACGGTGCAACCCCTGAGCCAAGGCTGCTGCGGATGCCCGAAGCCGGTCGCGGAAACGCAAGAATCAGGCAGCGGCGACATCCTCGCGCAGCAGGTTTCGCCCCTGCAGCCAGTTGCGCGCATTGTCCGCGTCGCGCTCGAACCAGGCGCGGGTGGAGCCGAGCCGGAAGCTGTAGCCCCATGCGTCCATGTCCGCCATCAGGCGATCATGACCGACCCCCGGTAGCGAGTCGGCGAGAACGATTTGCAGATAACAGGCGGCGTCTTCCTCGTCGATGGAGTCGGTGGCGTTGGTGTGTACATGGGCACGTTGCCCGGCGGGCAGCACGATAAGATGGCAGGCTTCATGCAGCATCGAATGCACGGGCGTGTCGTCACGCACGTGCACCGTGCTGCCAATGATGCCGGCTTCCGGGTCGCCCCAATAGCTGCCCGGAATCGCTGTGCCCGTCGCCACGACCTTGAGATCCAGGTCATGACGGGCGAGCAGGGCGCGGCAGGCGTCCAGGTCGATGCTGTCCATGCGCAGCACGTCTTGCTCGGCCGTTTTGTCCATGCGCGTGCTCGGCTCAGTCCCGGTCGGAATCGGGATCGGGCAGGGCCACGGACAGTTCCAGCACCTCGTGACCGCTGTCGGACTCGAGGCTGATCTGTACCGCCTCGGGTTCGACGTGCACGTACTTGCGGATCACCTCCAGCAGCTCGCTGCGCAGCAGCGGCAGGTAATCCGGGCCACCGCGGCTGCTGCGTTCCTGGGCCACGATGATCCGCAGGCGCTCGCG
>NZ_JAQIBU010000088.1 GCF_027858935.1 Oleiagrimonas sp.
GGCCAGCACGTTGCGAATGGCATAGGTGTACTGTCCGGCGAAGCGCTCACGGATACCCAGTTCGGCCAGCAGCATGCCCAGCGCGCCGGACTTGCGGTACACCGCGATCAGCATCGGCAACGAAAGGAACAGTGCGCAGGCCCAGATCACCGAATGCCGCGCCTCGCGGTTGATGCCCACCTCGGTGAACCAGCGCCAATTGTGCGCATTGATGTAGGCGCCGATGATGAACAACGTCACCACCAATGCGATGTTGACGCCGATGTGCCACAGAAAACGCCGGAACATCGCCGCGATCACGGCGTTGTCGTCCACGGGACGCATGTTCTCCAGCCACTCGCTGTAGCTTCGCGCCACACTGCGCAGCGGGCGCGGCACCAGCCACCGGGCACCGCGGATGATCGGATCGGCCGAGCGCACCAGATACGGCGAGATCGCCATGCATAACACGGACACCGACACGATCACCGGGTAGATGAAGTTGCTGACCACTCCCAGCGACACGCCCAGCGTAGCCATCACGAACGAGAATTCGCCGATCTGCGCCATGCTCAATGCCGTGCGCATGGAGGTGCGTGGATCGTGACCGGTAAGAAACACGTTCACCCCCACCGCCACGGTCTTGCCCAGGATCACGGTCGCCGCGATGCCCAGTACCGGCAGGATGTAGTTGTGCAGCATGGACGGATCGATCTTCAGGCCGATAGCGACAAAAAACAGTGCCGCGAACATGTCGCGCAACGGCTCGACCAGGTGGCGTACGCGTTCTGAACTGCGCGATTCGGCGACCACTGCGCCGGCCAGGAAAGCACCCAGCGCCACACTGAAACCCAGTGAAGATGCCAGCAGACAGGCACCGAAACAGATTCCCAGCACGCAGATCAGCAGCACCTCGTCGCGGCCGTACCCGGCCACATGGTCGACCAGTCGCGGCAGCAGCAGCAAACCCAGGATCAGCCCCACCACCACGAACAGCCCCAGATGCCCGACTACGGTGAACGCCGCACCCGCCGCGGCGGTGCCGCCCAGCGCCAGTGCCGTGAGCACGGTCAGCAAAACCACCGCCATCACGTCCTCGGCCACCAGCATACCCACCACCATCTTGGCGAACGGCTGGTGTCGCAAACCCACCTCGGCCAGCGTACGCGAAGCCACCATGGTCGAAGACAGCGCCATCATCGCACTCAGGAAGATGGTGTCCATCCGCGACCAGCCGAGCCACTGGCCCAGACCATAGCCCAACCAGAGCATCAGGCCGACCTCGGCCACCGCCGCGATCAGCACGCCCACACCCATGCTGCGCAGCTTGCGTACGCTGAACTCCAGACCCAGCGTGAACATCAGCAGCACCACGCCCAGGTTGGAAATGTCGTTGATGGTGCGTGGATCGGCGACCAGGGCCGGCGTCGGCATGTGCGGGCCGATCAGCACGCCGACCAGGATGTAGCCCAGCAGCGCGGGCTGGCGCAGGCGATGAAAGACCAGCATGGCGGCACCTGCCACCAGCATCACTACCGCCAGATCACGAATGAAACCGATATCGTGCATGCAGGATCCCTTTGCGCATATACGAACAGTATGCAGGATGTGTTCAAGTCCTTGTCGCGCAACATGACGCTGCGTCGCCACGCCAAAACAATATCGCTGATCGCGAACAATCTGCGCGAAAACGCTTGACGAAGCGCGGACGCCCCACTAATCTTTCGCGCTTCCAGCGGCGGGGCCATAGCTCAGCTGGGAGAGCGCTACAATGGCATTGTAGAGGTCGCCGGTTCGATCCCGGCTGGCTCCACCATTATCCTGAAAAGTCCCCATCGTCTAGTGGCCTAGGACACCGCCCTTTCACGGCGGCAACAGGGGTTCGAACCCCCTTGGGGACGCCAGGTTCAAACCGGAAAATGCAGTAACGCTGGAAGAAAACGTGGAGCGGTAGTTCAGCTGGTTAGAATGCTGGCCTGTCACGCCGGAGGTCGCGGGTTCGAGTCCCGTCCGCTCCGCCACTATCAAGCAGAAAGCCCGCCTCGCGCGGGCTTTTTCTTGCCTTCAACCTGGCCTGGGCAAGGACCCATCGCAGGGTGGTGCCATGTCGGAACATGCGGTACAAACTCGGTGCGCTTGAACAATCAACACGGTGCCGACTTGCGCTCCATGCCGGATGCGGCCTGCGACCATGTCCGGGCTACGGACAGGTCGGATCGATGCAACGTGGTCAGCGACAGCGAAGGCGCGTGGGTACGTCAATTCGCTGCAGGGTGCCGATGGAATGTCCCTGTTCGGAAAGGTATTCCAGCCAGCGGTTGAGGAAGCTGTTCATGCGCAGGCGATGCTGCAGCACCGTGCTGGCCTTGGGAAACGGACCCAGCACCTGCCAAAGATGACGGCCCGGTTCGCAATGCCACGCCTCGGCCTGTCGCGCGTCGGTGTACATGCGCAGCTGCGCCGAAGGCGTGGGCAATCCGGTCCGGTCATCGATGAAGCCGTAGCTGAGGTCCAGCTCCAGCGTATAGCGATGGCGGGTCTGCACGGTCATGTGCACCTCGATGCCGTCGCCGGGGTCGGACACGTAATGACCCGACTCCAGCCGCTGCGGCGCGAACAGCCGAGAAAGCCGCGCGTGGTTTTCGGAGTACAGCCCCATCAGATAGCCGAAACGGCTGGGCAGGACGGAGGCGGGACGGTCAAGAATGGCACTCATGGTCTGATGCTAGCATCGCTCCGGGCGGGACTGCGTTAATGCGTCCCCAGACCGCACAAGACATCAGAACGTGTCACGCACCAGTCCGAAGTGGCTGAGGATGCGCGAGGCGATTTCCTCGATCGACAGATGCGTGGTATTGATCTGCGCGATCTGCTCCTGCTTGAACAACCGCCGGGCCTGGCCCAGCTCCCAGCGTGCCTGCTCGGCGCTGGCATAGCGGCTGTTCGGTCGCCGCTCGGCACGGATATGCGAAAGCCGTTCCGCATCGATGTCGAGCGCGAACATGCGCGACTTGTTGTCTTGCAGGCAATCGGGCAGCTCCAGCCGCTCCAGATCCTCGTCGGTCAGCGGATAATTGGCCGCCCTGATGCCAAACTGCAGCGCCATGTACAAGCAGGTTGGCGTCTTGCCCGAGCGGGACACGCCGACCAGGATCACGTCAGCGGTGTCAAACTTGGTACTCATGCCGTCGTCGTGCGTCAGGGCATAGTTGGTGGCGTTGATGCGGTTGTCATAGCGACCGGAGTCGACCAGGCCATGCGAGCGGTTGACCGCGCCCGACCGTCGCGCATCCAGCTCGCGTTCCAACTGGCCCATGAACGGCGCGAACAGGTCGATCATCAGCGCTCCGCTGCTGGCCACCACGTCGCACAGGTCCGGGTCGACCATGGTGTTGACCACGATCGGCTTGATCCCGGTGCGGGCATACATGGTCTTGATCTGCACGGCCGCGGCCTGCGCCTTGGCCGAATCGTCCACGAACGGCAGACGGTGGGCATCGAAATCGATGCCCTCGAACTGGGCCAGGATCGAATGGCCGATGGTCTCGGCCGTGATCCCGGTCGAATCGGAAATGAAGAACACCGTGCGGCGCATGCCGTAAAAGCTCCCTGGACGGACTGCAGCAGTCTACCCGAGAGCGGGGTTCTCCTCCGTGCCTACGACCATGATCTAGACCGAAAACCTTGTTGAAGCCGGTTCAGCGGGCGACAATAGGCGTTCTCATCGCCGCTCATGATCGGTGCGGCCGACCCGACCTGGAAGGGAGTCTCCGTTTTGACTGACCTGGTGCTTTGGCTCGACAGCCTGCGCATGACCGACCTTGCCCGCGTGGGCGGCAAGAACGCCTCGCTCGGCGAGATGATCGGCAACCTGGCCCAGCTGGGCGTGTCCGTGCCCGGTGGCTTTGCCACCACGGCGGACGCCTACCAGACCTACCTGGAAAAAAGCGGCCTGGCCAAGCGCATCCGCGACCGCCTGGAGACCCTGGACGTCGATGAAGTCGACACCCTGGTCGCCGCCGGCAAGGAGATCCGCGGCTGGATCGTGGACACCGCCCTGCCCGACGACCTGGAGCAAGCGATCCGCGAGGCCTACATCAAGTTGTGCAAGGACGCCGGTGCCGACGACATCGCCGTCGCCGTGCGCTCCTCGGCCACCGCCGAGGACCTGCCGGACGCCTCCTTTGCCGGCCAACAGGAGACCTTCCTCAACGTGATGGGCATCGACGATGTCCTGCACACGGTCAAGGAAGTGTTCGCCTCGCTGTACAACGACCGTGCCATCGCCTACCGCGTGCACCATGGCTTCAAGCACGAGGACGTGTTCCTGTCCGCAGGCATCCAGCTGATGGTGCGCTCGGACATCGGCGCCGCCGGCGTGCTGTTCACGCTGGACACCGAGTCGGGCTTCCGCGACGTGGTCTTCGTGACCGGCAGCTATGGCCTGGGCGAGATGGTGGTCCAGGGTGCGGTCAACCCCGACGAGTTCTACGTCTTCAAGCCCACCCTGCGCGCCGGCAAGCCGGCCGTGCTGCGCCGCCAGCTCGGTTCCAAGCAGCTGCGCATGACCTATTCCGACGCCGAGGGTGAGCGCGTGCGCACCGAGGACACGCCCGCCGAACTGCGCCAGCGGTTCTGCATCACCGATGAAGACGTCGAGGAGCTCTCGCGCCAGGCGCTGACCATCGAAAAGCACTACCAGCGGCCCATGGACATCGAGTGGGCCAAGGACGGGGCCACGGGCAAGCTGTACATCGTGCAGGCAAGGCCTGAAACCGTGAAATCACGCGCCAGCGCCACCCAGCGCGAGCGCTTCCAGCTCAACGAGCAAGGCAAGGTGCTGGCCGAGGGCCGCTCCATCGGCCAGAAGATCGGCGCCGGCAAGGCCCGCCTGGTCAAGTCGCTGGAGCAGATGAACCAGTTCCAGGCCGGCGACGTGCTGATCGCGGACATGACCGACCCCGACTGGGAGCCGATCATGAAGCGCGCCTCGGCCATCGTCACCAACCGCGGCGGGCGCACCTGCCATGCCGCCATCATTGCCCGCGAACTGGGCGTGCCTGCGGTAGTCGGCACCGGCAACGCGCTGCAACTGGTCCCGGACGGCACCGATGTCACCGTGTCCTGCGCCGAAGGCGACACCGGCCTGATCTACGAGGGTCTGCTTGATTTCGAGCGCATCACCGCGGACCTGGGCGCCATGCCCGAAGCCCCGCTGAAGATCATGATGAACGTGGCCAACCCGGACCGCGCATTCGACTTCGGCATGCTGCCCAACGCCGGCATCGGACTGGCGCGTCTGGAGATGATCATCGCCAGTCACATCGGCGTGCATCCCAAGGCGCTGCTGGAGTATGGCCGTCAGGACGCCGAGGTGAAGGCGCAAATCGACGAGCGCATCGCCGGCTATGACGGCCCGGTGCCCTTCTACATCGACCGCCTGGCCGAAGGCATCGCCACCATCGCCGCCTCGGTCTACCCCAAGCCCACCATCGTGCGCCTGTCGGACTTCAAGTCCAACGAATACGCCAACCTCATCGGCGGCGAGAAGTACGAGCCGCACGAGGAAAACCCGATGATCGGCTTCCGCGGCGCCAGCCGCTACGTCGACCCGACCTTTGCCGACTGCTTCGCGCTGGAGTGCAAGGCGGTCAAGAAGGTGCGCGAGGTCATGGGCCTGGACAATGTCTGGGTGATGATCCCGTTCGTGCGCACCCTGGGCGAAGGCCGCAAGGTGGTCGATGTGCTGGACGCCAACGGCCTCAGGCAGGGGGCCCATGCCGAGGGCGAGAAGCCGCTCAAGATCATCATGATGTGCGAGGTCCCCTCCAACGCCCTGCTGGCCGACGAGTTCCTGGAAATCTTCGATGGGTTCTCCATCGGCTCCAACGACCTCACCCAGCTGACGCTGGGACTCGACCGCGATTCCAGCCTGGTCGCCAGCCTGTTCGACGAGCGCGACCCAGCAGTGAAGAAGCTGCTGGCCATGGCGATCTCCTCGGCCCGAGCCAAGGGCAAATATGTCGGCATCTGTGGCCAGGGGCCGTCCGATCATCCGGATCTTGCCGAGTGGTTGATGGATCAGGGGATCGAGTCGGTGTCGCTGAATCCGGATACGGTGGTGGATACCTGGTTGCGGTTGGCCAAGCACAAAAAAGCTTGAGATTTGGGCTGTAGGTGATTGAAAAAACGGGCTTCGGCCCTGAGATTTCCCCACGTTTTCATGCCGGCACTCCCAGTTGATCCATCAGTTGTGAGCTGGGGTGCCGTTGCCGCATCGCTCGCACGCCATGACCACGAGCCAGCTGGCAAATGCCGCCATGGCGCTGAGCAGCAACAGTGCGTAGCCCGGATAAGCAAAGCGCATCCGGGGAAAACACACGGCACGCGGATGCACGCCAGCATCCTGCACACCAGGGCCGCGATGCGGCCCGTCCCGGAGGCGGCGATGCCTTATCCGGGCTACATGCTGACCCCTGATTTTGCATGCGCTGTACATGCGCCTTGGTAACACCTGTTCGGTGTGCCCAGGCGCACGATGTACTACCGGTCCAGGAAGGCCCCGCCCAAGGTGCAGGAGGCTTTGGTCGGACCGATCAAGGACTTGATCGAGGACGTGCCGTCGTTTGGCTACCGCACGGTGGCTGGGT
>NZ_JAQIBU010000164.1 GCF_027858935.1 Oleiagrimonas sp.
AACCGCATCTGGAAACAGCGTACGGTCGATATTGGCGTGATCAGTCCGGACCAGGCCCGTGCCTGGGGCATGAGTGGCCCGATGCTGCGTGGTTCGGGAGTCGAGTGGGACTTGCGCAAGAAGCAGACCTACGCGGCCTATGGGGACGTTGATTTCGATATTCCGGTCGGCGTCAACGGTGACTGCTATGACCGATACCTGGTTCGCGTCGAGGAAATGCGCCAGTCGAACCGCATCATCAAGCAGTGCGTTCGCTGGCTCAGGGACAATCCGGGCCCGGTCATGCTCGACAATTTCAAGGTTGCGCCACCTTCGCGCGAATCGATGAAGCGCGACATGGAAGCGTTGATCCATCACTTCAAGCTTTTCACCGAGGGCTTTTGCGTGCCGGCCGGGGAGACCTACGCCGCGGTCGAGGCGCCCAAGGGCGAGTTCGGCGTCTACATGATTTCCGACGGTGCCAACAAGCCGTTCCGGGTCAAGTTGCGCGCTCCCAGTTTTGCCCATCTTTCTTCCATGGAAGCGTTCACGAAAGGGCACATGCTGGCTGACGTGGTCGCCATGATCGGAACCTACGATGTCGTGTTCGGGGAGGTGGACCGATGAAGGCCACCGGTAATTTTGACAAGGTGCGCGACGTCGACCCGCAGCAGGTGCTGAGCGAGGCCACGCGCGAGCACATCGACCACTGGGTGGCCAAGTTCCCTTCCGACCGCAAGCGTTCGGCGGTGATCCAGAGCCTGTTCGCTGCACAGCAGCAGAACGGCGGGCACCTGACCGACGAACTGATCGCGGCTGTGGCCAGGTATCTGGACCTGCCGCCAGTGTGGGCCTACGAGGTCGCCACCTTCTACTCGATGTTCGAGCTGGAGCCGGTGGGACGACACAACGTCGCCATCTGCACCAACATCTCATGCTGGCTCAATGGTGCCGAGGACATCGTGCGTCATTGCCAGGACAAATACGGTATTGGTCTGGGCGAGAGTTCACCCGACGGGCGCATCTATCTCAAGAAGGAAGAAGAGTGCCTGGCCGCCTGCTGCGGCGCACCGATGATGGTGGTCGATGGGCACTACCACGAAAACCTGACCAAAGAAAAAGTTGACCAGATTCTCGACGGATTGGAATAACCGCGCTTTTTGATCCTCCTGATTATCGAGGGTCGCACAGGTATCTACACATGGCATACGGTCCAGAACCCAAAAAACACCAGGTTGTCTACACCACGCTTCACTACGACAAGCCGTGGACCATGGACAGCTACCGCAAGACCGGTGGCTACGAGGCGTGGGAAAAAATCCTGGCCGAAAAGCCGGAGCCGGATAGCATCATTGGTGCGGTAAAGGCCAGCAGCCTGCGTGGTCGCGGCGGCGCAGGCTTCCCGACCGGACTGAAATGGTCGTTCATGCCCAAGGGCGACATGCAGAAGTACATCCTGTGCAACTCCGACGAGTCCGAGCCGGGGACCTGCAAGGACCGCGACATCCTGCGCTTCAACCCGCATGCCGTGATCGAGGGCATGGCCATCGCCTGTTATGCCACCGGTTCCAGCGTGGCCTACAACTACCTGCGCGGCGAGTTCCACTACGAACCTTTCGAACACTTCGAGCAGGCCTTGGCGGAAGCCTATGCCGCGGGCTTGCTGGGCAAGGACATCAAGGGCAGCGGCGTCAACGTCGACATGCATACTGCGCTGGGCGCCGGAGCCTACATCTGTGGCGAGGAAACAGCGATGATGGAGTCGCTGGAAGGAAAGAAGGGCCAGCCGCGATTCAAGCCGCCGTTCCCCGCCAACTTCGGCGTCTACGGCAAGCCGACCACGATCAACAACACCGAGACCTATGCCTCGGTGCCGGCGATCATGCGCAAGGGCGCGGAGTGGTTCCTGGAGCAGGGCAAGCCCAACAACGGTGGCCCGAAGGTGTTCTCGGTTTCCGGTCACGTCGCCCGTCCAGGCAACTTCGAGGTTCCACTGGGCATGCCGTTCAGTGACCTGCTGGAACTGGCTGGCGGCATGCGCAAGGGGCGCAAGCTCAAGGCCGTGATTCCCGGCGGCTCCTCGATGAAGGTATTGCCGGCCGACATCATCATGGAGTGCACCATGGATTACGACAACCTGCAAAAGGCCGGTTCGGGCCTGGGCTCCGGGGCTGTGATCGTGATGGACGACACCACCTGCATGGTTCGCGCCTGCCATCGTATTTCGCAGTTCTACTATGCCGAGTCCTGTGGTCAGTGCACGCCCTGCCGCGAAGGTACGGGCTGGATGTTCCGTGTCCTGAGCCGGATCATCGAGGGCAAGGGCGCGCCGGATGACCTGCACCGCCTCAAGGCCGTGGCAGGTCAGATCGAAGGCCACACCATCTGCGCCTTTGGTGAAGCCGCCGCCTGGCCGGTGCAGGGATTCCTGCACCATTTCTGGGATGAATTCGAATACTTCGCCGAGCATGGTCGCTCCATGACCGATGCACAGCAGGGAGTCGCTGCCTGATGAGTGCGCAGCCCAAAGACAATACCGCGCCGGACCTGGTCAACATCGAGATCGATGGCAAGGCCATGCAGGCCCCCAAGGGGTCGACCATCATCCAGGCCGCAGACAAGGCAGGGATCTCCATTCCCCGCTTCTGCTACCACCCGAAGCTGGCCATCGCCGCCAACTGCCGGCAGTGCCTGGTTGAGGTGGAGATGAACGGCAAACCCGTTCCCAAGCCCCAACCGGCGTGCTCGACCCCGGTCGGCGAGGGCATGAAGGTGGCCACGCGTTCCGAGAAAGCCATGCACTGGCAGCGCAACGTGATGGAGTTCCTGCTGATCAACCATCCTCTGGATTGCCCGATCTGCGACCAGGGAGGCGAGTGTGAGTTGCAGGATATCGCCCTCGGTTATGGCCGTTCGGTCAGTCGTTTCACCGAGCGCAAGCGCAGCGTTGCTGATGAAAATCTGGGCTCTCTTGTGGCCACAGAGATGACGCGCTGCATCCAGTGCACCCGCTGCGTGCGATTCATGGGCGAGATCGCCGGTACCTACGAGCTGGGTAGCATGAACCGTGGCGAGCATCTGGAAATCGGCACCTATATCGGCAAGTCGATCCAGAGCGAAATCGGTGGCAATATCATCGATGTTTGCCCGGTCGGCGCGCTGACCAACAAGCCGTTCCGCTTCAAGGCACGGGCTTGGGAATTGCTGGCCCGTCCCTCGATCGGATACCACGACGCCCTCGGCTCCAACCTGTGGCTGCACACGCGCCGCGGAGAGGTGCTGCGAACCGTGCCGCGTGACAACGAGAGCGTGAACGAGTGCTGGCTTTCCGATCGCGATCGTTACAGCCACGAGGGTCTTGTGGCCGAGGATCGCCTTTCGTTCCCGATGATCAAGATCAACGGCGTTTGGAAACAGACCGATTGGGACGATGCCCTTGCGAACGCGGCTGATGCGTTGCATGAGGCAGGTGCGGATATCGGTGTGCTGGTGCATCCGTCGACCAGCAACGAGGAAGGCGAACTGCTTCGTCGCCTGGCTTCAGGCCTGGGTACGCCGCATCTGGATCATCGTCTGCGCCAGCAGGACTTTTCCGACATGCCGGTGGCTCGCGTGTTCGAGACGCCGGTGGATCGGATGGATGGCGTGGCTGCCGCGCTGCTCGTGGGCAGCCATCTGCGGCACGAAATGCCGTTGCTTGGCCAGCGTTTGCGCCAGGCCGTGCACAAGGGCGCAAAGGTGTATGCCGTAGGCAGTCTGGGGCTGGATCAGGGGTATGCACTGGCCGGTGAAACCCTGGTGTCGCCCCAGCACATGGTCGCTGCCGTCCTGGGGATCGCCAAATTGGCGGCAGGGCAGGGCAGCGAAATGCCGAAGGCCATGGCCGATGCTTTGGCAGACGTGCAGCCGGATGCCGCGGCGCAAGCCGCATTCGAAGCATTGAAGCAGGCCGGGGACAGCGTCGTGGTGTTCGGCGAGATGGCGGCCATGCATCCCCAGGCTTCATGGCTGCGTGCGGCATCGCGACTGATCGCGAAGGCCACGCAGTCGGGCTACAACGAGATTCCGCTGGGTGCCAACGCCGTGGGCCTTGCCCGGGCTGGAGTATTGCCGCAGCATGAAGGGCTCGATGCCCGCAGCATGCTCGAGCAGCCACGTTCGGTCTATGTGCTTTATGGTGCCGAGCCGCCGCATGATTTTGCCGACGGAAAGGCCGTGATCAAGGCCCTGCATGAGGCCTCCACGGTAGTTGCATGCACTGCCTTTGCCAGCGAAGCCCTGCGCGAAACCGCAGATATTCTGCTGCCGCTGGCACTTCTGCCGGAAACCGATGCGACGTTGACCAACGTGGACGGCCTCGAACAGCGACTGGCTGCGGGCGCCACGGTACCCGGTCAGGCGCGCCCCGGCTGGCGCATGCTGCGCGCACTTGGCGGTCGCCTTGAGCTTCCGGGATTCGAATTCGATGATCTGCAAGGTCTGGAGCAACAGATACATGAGGCCAAGCCCCCGGTCTCGAATGGGCTGGCTGATCCGGGTCCTGCACAGCAAGGCTTCACGCGTATTGCCAGCCTGCCGATCTATCGGCTCGACGCCGTGCTGCGACGCGCAAAGGCCCTCAACGCACACCCCTTGACGCTCGGCGCAGCCGTACACATCAATGCGTCCGAGGCCGGGCGCCTGGGCGTGAAGGATGGCGCTCGCGTGCGTGTCGCCGACAGTCGCGAGTTGACCGTCCGCGTCAATGATGCAGTTCCAGTTGGCGCGACGTGGATCGAGTCCGCATATGCGGAAACCGCAATGCTGCCGCCATATGGCGCAGCCATCACCCTGACGAAGGCCTGAGCGCATGGCAGCTGAACTCTGGCTCGTCCTCTGGACGTTGTTGAAGATCCTCGCGATCACCGTGCCGTTGATTCTGGCGGTGGCGATGT
>NZ_JAQIBU010000176.1 GCF_027858935.1 Oleiagrimonas sp.
GTTCACCCAGGTCTTTGCCTGGTCGATCCGCAGCCCGCAATACAAGTTGCCGGGCGCGGCCTTCCTGCTCGCCAGCGGCATTCTCGCAGGATGCCTTTTCTGGGCCTGGAGGCTGACGCACCGCCTTCCCAATCGCCACAGTTTGGCGCCACCGGAGCCTGCTAATTCCGAGTTTTCGTCCGGGGACACGCCCACGAGCTGAAGGCCTTGCCTGCTCTCGATGTATTGTACGCCGTACGCCGACACCCATCCCCACGATCCACTGGAGAACGTTCCATGCCACTTTCCATGTACCAAGCCTCCGTTCCTGTTTTCGTCCGCGCGCTGGGCCACCTGTCGCATATCCTCGGGAAAGGCGGCGAGCACGCTGCGGCCAAGGGCGTCAGTGACGAGGTGCTGCTGAACACGCGACTGATCCCGGACATGCTGCCGCTGGTCAAGCAGGTGCAGATCGCCTGCGACATGGCCACGCGCGGCAGTGCGCGCCTGGCCGGTGCCGAGCCGAAAACGTTCGAGGACACCGAGACCACGCTGGCCCAGGTGCAGGCCCGCATCCAGGCCGCCATCGACTATGCCGGCAGCTTCACGCAGGAACAGATCGACGGCAGCGAAGACCGCGAGATCGTGCTGAAGATGCGCAGCGGCGAGCTGCGGGGCACGGGCCAACGCTACCTGCTGAATTTCATCCTTCCGAACCTGTTCTTCCACTGCGCCACCGCCTACGACATCCTGCGTCAGGCCGGCGCCGACATCGGCAAGAGCGACTTCATCGGCACCGAACCGATGTAACCGGCACGCATGCAGCACCCGGGCACCTGTCCGCAGTGTGCCCGAAGCGCGCCCTCGCCCTGCCCTTTTCCGTCACCACACTGAACCTGCAGGCCAATGCCGGGGGCCGGGGTTGACAAGCCCGTTTACGCAACCATCACGCCCTCGAGTCCACCATGCCAGCGTGAGGTGCAGGCGATGAACATCCGTATCGAGTGGGTGATGGTGGGCGGCCCGCAACATGGGAGGACCCTGATCCTGCGCCAGGATGCGTCGCGGCGATGCCGACCGGCGATCGTGGCCCTGGACGGCCAACTCGGTCAATGTGCCGTCCGTCGAAACTCGCATCGCGACAGCACACGGTGCATGCTGATGCATCCGCAGGCCAACGCTGCGCAGCTGCTGGAAATGCTGGCGGCGTTTGGTTCCGGAGACCGCGGTCCGTCCACGCGGCACTCGCGGAACCCTGCGTCGCGAACCCAGTCCAATTGTTCACACAGCCTATTGAGGGAGTCGTCACGATGAGCACAAAAGCATCCGGAATGAAATGGGGCATCGGTATCGTGGTGGTCGCACTGCTGCTGCTTGCCGGCTACCTGGTGCTGAAACACCGTCGGCAAGCCATGGCGCCGGCAACGGCGACCGCCAGCAGCGCCCCGGCACCCGCCTCGACCCTGCCGCCGCCGGAGCAACACCCGATTGCCCAGGCGCAAGTCAATCCGGCGCAAGCCAGCACCGCGCCGCTGCCTGCGCTGGACCACAGCGACACCATGGTGCGTGATGCGTTGTCGCGACTGGCCGGTCGCAACGTGAACGGACTTCTGGTGAAAAAAGCGCTGATTCCGCGCATGGTGGCCACCATCAATGCACTGACCGGAAAGTCCCTGCCGGAAAACATCCTTCCAGTGCATGATCCCAGGGGCATGTTCCGGGTCAGCAAGCTGAACGGGCATGCTGTCATCGCGCCAGCAACCCTCGACCGCTATTCGCCCTATGTGGTGCCGTTCGAACAGGCCGACACCCAGTCCATGGTCGCCTGGTACGTGCACAATTACCCGTTGTTCGAGCAGGCCTGGAAACAGCTCGGCTATCCGCAAAAGAGCTTCAACGACCGCCTGGTCGCTGTCATCGACCACCTGCTGGCCACACCTGACCTGCAACACGCTCCGGACCTTGTTGCCGTCAGTGGCGTCTACCAGTTTTCCGATCCGGGTCTGGAAAACCGCTCGATCGGCCAGAAATTGCTGCTTCGCCTGGGCCCCGCACAGGAGGCCAAGGTGAAGTCCAGACTGCGCGCCATCCGCGACGCCATTACCGGTCAGCAGCAACCCGCGGAGCCGACCTCGTCCTCCAACGTACCCGGCGCGGACTGAGCTCAAGCTGGGCCGTGGGCGTCCATGACGCGTCGTAACGCTTGTGCGACTCCGGTCATGGGACAATGGTCCCCTATGCTCAGCGATGCCACCAAGGACGAGATACGCGCCGCCTACGGTCGCCTGAAGACCGGGCTGCCTGGTTTCCGTTCACGCCGTTCGCAGGGCGTGATGGTTGCCGAGGTGGCCAAGCTGTTGTCCCGGCCCGGCGGCGCGGGCGCGATCGAAGCGCCCACCGGCACCGGCAAATCCATGGCCTACCTGATCGCCGGCCACGCCGTGGCCAAGGCGCAGGGCCGCAAGCTGCTGATCGCCAGCGCCACGGTGGCGCTGCAGGAGCAGCTGGTGCGCCGGGATATTCCGCAGTATCTGGCCGTATGCGGCGTCGAGGCCCGGGTGGCCCTGGCCAAGGGACGCCAGCGTTACGTGTGTCCGCGCAACCTCGCCACCGCCAGCGGCGGCGGCGGCGGCGACAGCGCAACCCAGGGTTCGCTGGGACTGGGCGAGGATCTGGCCCTGTGGACCCGTCCACCCAGGGCCGTCGAGACCCGCGCCCTGGAAACCCTGGGCAGCGCCTTCAACGACGAGAGCTGGAACGGTGACATGGACGCCGCACCGGTCGAGGTGCCCGAACTGGTACGACGCATGGTCACCACCAGCGCCGGCGGCTGCACCGGACGGCGATGCGCCCATTTTCGCCATTGCCCGTTCTTCGCGGCACGCCGCGACATTGCCGACGCCGACATCATTGTCGCCAACCAGGACCTGGTGCTTGCGGACCTGACCATGCCGCGCGAGGACGATACCTGGGGTGGCGTCATCCTGCCCAAGCCGGACGAGACCCTGTACGTGTTCGACGAGGCCCATCACATGCCGGCCAAGGCCATCGATCGCGGCGCATCGCATGTGCACCTGATGCAAGCGGTCACGCAACTGAACCGCCTTGACCGGCATTTACGCGGCGCCTATTCGCTCTGCGAGAAGGACCACATTGGCGGCTACGGCTATGAGGCTGGCAGCCAACGGCTGGCCGAGCTGGGGGATGCGCTGGAGGCGCTGGAACGCAGCATCCGCCTGCACTGGACCCCCGCACCACAGGAGTCCGAGCCGATGTGGCGCGCCTCGCTGGGCCGGATTCCCTCCGAATGGACGACCCATGCGCAGAGCCTGATGCTGCTGACCTCCCGCGTGCAGGCCTGGGTGCAGGCCGTGCGGCGCGCGGTCGCGGAACTGGAAAACGGGGGCCCCACCGGCGAGGCCCTGTCGCGCGAACTCGGCATCGCGCTCGAACGCATCGGCCGCCAGCTGGCCGCATGGACAGCATGGTCGCATGAAGACCCGCAGGACCAGGCGCCGCTGGCACGCTGGGTCAGCCTGAACTCCGAACAGCAGGTGCTCTGCCATGCCTCCGCGGTTTCCGCCGCGCGGTTGCTGCGCGAAGTGCTTTGGGACAACGCCGCGGCCGCCGTGATGACCTCGGCCACACTCAGCGCCGGTGGCCACTTCCGCGGCTTTGCCGACGCCGTGGGCCTGCCCGACGATGCCCTGACGCTGAGCCTGCCCTCGCCATTCGAACTCGCAAAGCAGGCGCGCCTTGAGGTACCGCACCTGGACGTGCTGCCCGACGACCGCGAGGGCCATGCGCAGGCCGTTGCCGACTGGCTGGACGCGCACCTGGACTGGGAAGCCGGCAATCTGGTGCTGTTCACTTCGCGCATGAAAATGCAGCGCGTCCTGCAATTGCTGCCCATCGACAAGGTACGCAAGATCCTTGCGCAGGGCAGCCAGGCCAAGTCGAAACTGGTCGCCGACCACACCGAAGCAGTCGAGGCCGGTACTGGCAGCAGCCTGTTCGGACTGGCCTCATTCGGCGAGGGTCTGGATCTTCCCGGACGACTGTGCGAGACCGTGGTGGTGACGCAACTGCCCTTTGCCGTACCCACCGATCCGGTGGGCGCTACCTGGGCCGAATGGCTTGAATCCCAGGGCCGCAATCCATTCTTCGAGGTCAGCCTGCCCGATGCCACGCGCCTGCTGACGCAGTACTGCGGCCGGCTGATCCGTACCGAAACCGACCGTGGCCGCATCGTGCTGCTGGACCGGCGCGTGGTGCTGCGCCGCTATGGCCAGCAAATGCTGGATGCACTGCCGCCGTTCACGCGCGTGATCGAACGCGCCGCCACGCCCGCCTGAGAAGGACGCCTCAAGGGCCTGATCCCCTGCCCGCAGGCAATACGGAAGGTTGCCGGGCAAGACAGCCAGCCGTTTCAACCCCAGGCCGCCACCGCCCGGGTGCGTCGTCGGCAACGCCATACGCAACGCACGCTGTCCTATACTTGATGCATTCCCGCCAACGGATGCATGCCATGCCTGTCCTGATCCTCGGACTCCTGATCTTCCTCGGCGTACACAGCCTGCGCCTGTTCGCCCCCGGCGTTCGCGATCGCATGATCTCCAGACTCGGATCGATGCCGTGGAAGGCGATCATTGCCCTGTTCTCGCTGCTGGGCTTCGTGCTGCTGGTGTGGGGCTTCGGCCAGGCCCGCCAGAACCCGCTGATGCTGTACTCGCCGCCGACCTGGCTGCGCCACCTCAACAGCCTGTTCACGCT
>NZ_JAQIBU010000290.1 GCF_027858935.1 Oleiagrimonas sp.
CGGCCCAGTTCGAACAGGCTCTGCACCGCGGCGCGCGCGGAGTGCGCGGGGTCCATGTGGCCGTGCTCGAAGGCGATCGGCTTGACGTCGCGCAGGATCAGCATGCGCCGACGTGCTTCGGCGCTGGGCGAGAGTGCATAAATGGGGACCGCGAAACGGTACCGCGACAGCCACTGCGCGGTGGCGCCGGATTCGGTCAGGGCGATGATCGCGCGCACCTTCAGGCGCGCGGCCAGGAACACCGCGGCCAGGGCGATCGCCTGGTCGCTGCGGTCGAGGTTGTGCGAACTTTCGCGCAGATCGTCCTGGGGCTCGAACTGGCGTTCGGCACCGAGGCAGATCCGACGCATGGCCTGCACCGCAAGATCAGGATGCGCACCGGCAGCCGACTCCTGCGACAGCATCACCGCGTCGGTTCCGTCGATCACTGCGTTGGCCACGTCGAGCACCTCGGCCCGGGTCGGGATCGGCGCTTCGACCATCGACTGCAGCATCTGGGTGGCGGTGATCACGGCTCGGTTCAGACGCAGGGCCTCGCGGATGATCTTTTTCTGCAGGCCGGGCAACTCGGCATCGCCGATCTCCACGCCGAGATCGCCACGCGCCACCATCACCACATCGGAGGCCTCGATGATCTCGGCCAGCACCGGGATCGCGTCGGCGCGCTCGATCTTGGACACCAGCGCGGCATCGCCGCCGGCCTCACGCATCAGGCGCCGGGCCTCGTGCATGTCCTGGGCAGTACGCACAAACGATACCGCCAGGAAATCGGCACCCAGCTCGGCAGCCAGCCGGATGTCGTTGCGGTCCTTTTCCGACAGTGCATCGACGCTCAGTCCGCCGCCCTGACGGTTCAGGCCCTTGCGGTTGGAAAGCTTGCCGGGCACCGAGACGACGGTATGAATCTCGCTTCCCTCCACGCGCTGCACTTCCAGCGCGACCAGGCCGTCGTCGAGCAGCAGGATGTCGCCCTTCTGCACGTCCCTGGGAAGACCCAGATAGCTGCAGCCAACCCGGGTCTGGTCGCCATCCGGCGCGTCGTCCCGGCAGTCCAGCACGAATTCGGCGCCCTTCTCGAGCTGCACCGGACCCTCGGCAAAACGCTCGATGCGGATCTTCGGGCCCTGCAGGTCACACAGGATGCCGACCTCGCGCCCGACCGCGGCCGACGTCTTGCGCACCGCCTCGGCCCGGCGGCGGTGATCATCGGGCACGCCATGCGAAAGATTCAGGCGGACCACATCCACGCTGTTTTCGAGAATGGCCTCGAGCATGCCCGGCTTGTCGGTGGCGGGGCCGAGGGTGGCAACAATCTTGGTACGTCGAGTCTGTGTCATCGGAAAGAACCTAGCACAGCTACGGGCCGGGATGCCCGGAGCGGGAAAGCCGAGGGCGAACGCTCAGCGAAGTGCAGCGTTGAGGACATCGGCCAAACGTACACCAGCCGCTTCAATCTGGTTCCTGACCACCGGCCAGGCCTTCGCCTGGTAGACCACCGACCAGCCTTCACGACGCCGATCGGGAAGATCGCCATACGCCACCTTCCGGGCCAGGGCATGTGAATGGTTGGACCAGCGCACGGCCTCCGGTGCAATGTTCTGCAACGCCATCGGGGGGGTCCAGCGGGCTAGCCGGGCGGCGCCGATGGATGCGTTCATGCGTGCGGCAATGGCACGCGTCGCATCGCGATCGAAGCTGTAATGCGGCCCCATGTGCAGGCCGTAATGATGCTCGAGGATGTTGGTGTCCCACATCCGGTGCAGGTTGGTCGGATGGCCGAAATAGACCAGCTTGACGGTGTTGCCGCCTTTGTCGTCGTGATCGACATTGTGCATCGGCTGGTGGATGTCGCCGACCAGGTGCACCACCCATTTCAGCGCCTCGAGCCGCGCCTGCGGCGATGCCTTGCGGTTGGCCAGCACATGCGCGAAGTGCGGCAGCTTGCGGACGATGCAGTTGCCCTGCGGACAGTCACGGCGCACGTTGTAGCGCGGCGCGCGCAGGGGGGTGTCCACGTAATGCCATGGACCCGTCTCGGGATGATCCTTGCGGATCTGGTCCGGCCACGAAGACACCTGGTCGAGCCGGGTCTTGCCCTCCAGCGCGAGCAGTTGATGAACCTCTTGCGCGGCGGCCGGATCAAGATGACGCTGGGCGATTTCGGCAATGATGGCATGCCCCTCGGGACCCCAGGCCAGAGCGACCGGCGAGATCAGGACCAGGATGGCGAGAATGGGCAGGAGACGCAGCTTGCGTGGCATGTCGGTCGGTCGTCGGTGTGGGGACGCATTATTGTGGCACAGGCTCGTGACCTTCCCGCGACACGCCTTCAGTTGACCACGCGGCCTTCCCGGTCCAGAACCCGCACGTCCACAGCCACGCCCTGGCGCACACTCTGGGTGACAATGCAGAAGTCCTCGAACTGCCCGATGATGCGCTCCAGATGCTCCAGTTCAGCTGCCGGATCGGACAGGTGCAGATCCACCGCCACGCGCTCCATGCGCCAGCGCCCTGCCTGATTGCGCTGCATGGACGCCTTTGCCGTGGCCTTGAGGGCTCCGGGTGCGTTCTTGAACTTGCGCATGGCGAACAGCAGGCTGGCCGCCAGGCAATTGGCGATCGCCGCGACCAGCAGACGCGACGGATTGGGGCCGTCGCCGTCACCCAGCGGCTCGGGCTCGTCGGTGGTCAGGTCAGGAATCGCGGTGTCGTCGAATCGAACGCGGAACTCATAGTTGTCCACCTGTTCCAGCGTCAGGCCGAAGGTCTGCGTGTCTTGGTCGCTCATGTGGTTTCCTCCTCGATGACCGTGCCGGGTAGGCGCGGATGCTCACCCTGGCGATGCAGATAGGCGTAGTAGAGCAACGGGATCACCAGCAGCGTCAGCACCGTGGACACCAGGACTCCGAAGATCAGCGACACTGCCAGACCCTGGAAGATGGGGTCATCCAGGATGAAGAACCCGCCCAGCATGGCCGCCACGCCGGTCAGTATGATCGGCTTGGCGCGCACCGCGGCGGCGTCGATCACCGCGTCGCGCAGCGGCCGACCCGCGGCCAGTGCGTGATTGATGAAATCGATCAGCAGGATCGAGTTGCGCACGATGATGCCGGCCAGCGCGATCATGCCGATCATCGAGGTGGCGGTGTACTGCGCGCCCAGCAGCGCGTGGCCCGGCATCACGCCAATCACGGTCAGGGGGATCGGTGCCATGATGATCAGCGGCACCACGTAGCTTTTGAACTGGCCGACGACCAGCAGATAGATCAGCAGCAAGCCCACCGAGTAGGCGATGCCCATGTCGCGGAAGGTCTCGTAGGTACTCTGCCACTCGCCGTCCCATTTCACCGCATAGTGCGCCGTGTCGGGTGGCTGGTGGATGAAGTACTGCCCCAGATGGTGACCGGACACCGTGGCGTGGTCGAGCTTGCCGACCAGCGAAAACATGCCGTACAGCGGGCTGTCGGTGGCACCGGCGTCATCGCCGGTGACGTAGGCATAGGGCAACAGGTCCTTGTGGTAGATCGCCTTCTCCCAGTTGGCCTTGCGCACCTTGACCACCTCGGACAACGGCACCAGCGCGCCGTTGTCCGAACGCACGCGCAGCGCCAGCAGCTGGCTCAGCGAGGCCTGGTCGGCGGCCGACAGGCGCAGGCGAACCGGCACCGCGTAGCGCGCATGGCCATCCATCAGGTAGGTCGCGTCGTCCCCCGACAACGCGGTGCGCAGAGCCCGGGCAATGGTCGCCTGGCTCAGGCCCAGCTCCGCAGCGCGCGCGCGATCGACCACCACCACATCACGTGGCGAATTGGCCTCCACACTGGTGTCCACGTCGACGATGTCCTTGTTGGCCTTGAAGTCCTTCTCCAGGCCGGTGGCGATCTTGCGCAC
>NZ_JAQIBU010000251.1 GCF_027858935.1 Oleiagrimonas sp.
GCATTGCTGTGACTGGTTTTCTTCTTTGACACGTAGGTTCCTTGAACATGAGAAATCGCCCCGCGGGACGAAAAGATCTGGATCGGATATTGACAAGCCGGCGGCTGGTGCCTATCTTACGCGGCTCCGCAGCGCCCATGGCGTTGCCCGCACCCTGCCCAGGTGGCGGAATTGGTAGACGCACTAGTTTCAGGTACTAGCGGGTAAAACCGTGGAGGTTCGAGTCCTCTCCTGGGCACCATTTGAAAGGTACCGCGACGCCCATTGAGTCCCGGAACCGCCCTGGAAACCCCGCCTCGTGCGGGGTTTTTAGTATCCGCGATCCACGACTTCAGGCGCGCAGCCTGTCCGCGCCGGCCGTGACCGGCGCCTTCAGCTCCACCCTGTTGCCTTCCGGATCGAAAAGGTACAGCGACGGTCCGGTGCCTTGCGCACCATAGCGCATTCCGGACTCGCCAATGCGCACCTCGCGTGTCTTCAGGTACGTGGTTATGGCCTCGGCGTCGAACGGCTCCACCCTGAGGCACACGTGATCCATGTTGTGCCCCTGCTCGCTCGGCGCGACGCCGCCCTTGCGCCCGATCGGCCCGGCCACGTCGACCAGATCGATCAAGCTGCTGCCGGCGCGCAACTGCAGCAGGCCAAGATCCTCCTGCCAGCGCTCCACGGTGCAGCCCAGCACTTCGCAATAAAAGCGCTGCAGGCGGTCCATGTCGGACACGCGCAGCACCACATGGTCGATCTGGGCAATTTTGAAAGGTGCAAACGGCATGCGGCGCACGCTCCGTGCTAGGCAAGCACTCATTGTAGCGCCTGCACCCGCAGTGGCGATGAATGCGGCCCCACCGCCGGCACCCCCGGGAGGCGCATCCTGCGCAGCACCATGCTGGCCTGACAGCGTCTGCCGCCCGCCCATGATCCTGATCCAACGGCAGACTGGAACCGGCGAAAAAAACCCTTCCGGCCTGTATAATTGCCAGCAACACCTCACGGTGGGAGAAGCGGGGCAACCCGCTGCCGAAGGCGCAACGCCCGTAATCGCTCAGGCTCCCCAACCACCGTCGCGGTCCGGCCCGCCCGCTCGCGGAACGGCCAGTCCGTTCAACTCTGGAGAGACCGGTTCGATCCGGCGCCGAAGGGGCATGAAGCGTTTCCCCGCTTCGAAACTCTCAGGCAAAAGGACAGAGGGGCGCGCCATGGAACACCCGCCGTGCCAGATGCGATGAACGGCCCGTCCGAAGGGCCGTGACCTGCGAACAGGCACGGGGATTCCGCCCATCGCAGCCATTGCCGGACGCCACCATGAGCCAGAACCGCACGCCTTCCCTGCGCGAACTCGAGCAGCACGACGCCTTTGTCACGCGCCACATTGGCCCCAACGATGCCGAAATCCAGCAGATGCTGGAGGTCATCGGCCAGGACTCGCTGGAAGCCATGACCGACGCCATCGTGCCCGGCACCATCAAGTCCGACGCCCCCCTGACGCTGCCCGCCGCCATCACCGAAGAAGAGGCGCTGGCGCGCATCCGCGCGATCGCCGAGAAGAACATCGTGGCCCGCAGCTTCATCGGTCAGGGCTATTACGGCACCCACGTGCCGGCGGTGATCGCGCGCAACATCTTCGAGAACCCGTCCTGGTATACCGCCTACACGCCGTACCAGGCCGAAATCTCGCAGGGCCGCATGGAGGCGTTGATCAATTTCCAGACCATGGTCGCGGACCTGACCGGCATGGAGATCGCCAACGCCTCGCTGCTGGACGAAGCCACCGCCGCCGCCGAGGCCATGACCCTGGCCATGCGCAAGGCGAAGTCCAGGTCCAATACCTTCTACGTGGCCGACGGCGCGCACACGCAAACCATTGAAGTGCTGAAGACCCGCGCCGAGAGCCTGGAGATCGAGCTGGCCTTCGGCCCCGCCGCCGAAGCCGCCGCGGCGGACGTGTTTGGCGTGCTGCTGCAGTACCCCGATACCTTCGGCCGCATCGCCGACCACGCCGCGCTGGTCGAGGCCGTGCACGCCAGCAACGGCCTGGTGGTGGTGGCCACCGACCTGCTGGCGCTGACCCTGATTGCCGCGCCCGGCAGCTGGGGCGCGGATGTCGTCATCGGCAACAGCCAGCGTTTCGGCGTGCCGCTGGGCTTCGGCGGCCCGCATGCCGCCTGGCTGGCCTGCCGCGATGCCTACAAGCGTTCGATGCCCGGCCGCCTGATCGGCGTGTCGGTGGATGCCGAGGGCAAGCAGGCCTATCGCCTGACCCTGCAGACCCGCGAGCAGCACATCCGCCGCGAGAAGGCCACCTCCAACATCTGCACCGCGCAGGTACTGCTGGCGGTGATGGCCGGCATGTACGCGGTCTATCACGGCCCGGACGGCCTCAAGCGCATCGCCCGGCGCACGCATCGCCTCACCGCGATGCTGGCGGCCACGCTGCGCACGGCCGGACTGAAGGTCAGCGGCGATTTCTTCGACACCCTGCACGTGACCGGCATCGACGCCGACAGCGTGCTGGCCAAGGCCCGCGAGGCCGGCATCAACCTGCGCGTGATCGACAGTTCCAGCCTTGGCATCAGCCTGGACGAGACCAGCACACGCAGCGATCTGGTCGCGCTGGCGCAGCTGTTCGAGGCGCCGCTGCACGATGTCGACGCGCTGGACACCGACACGCCGGACGCGTTGCCCGAAGCCCTGCTGCGTCAGCATCCGTTCCTCACGCACCCGGTCTTCAACACCTACCACAGCGAACACGAACTGCTGCGCTACATGCGCAGCCTGGCCGACAAGGACCTGGCGCTGGACCGCACCATGATCCCGCTGGGCTCATGCACCATGAAGCTCAACGCCAGCGCCGAGATGATCCCGGTGAGCTGGCCGGAATTCGCCCACATCCATCCGCTGGCGCCCGAAGCCCAGACCCGTGGCTACACCCAGCTGATCGACGAACTCAACGCCATGCTGGCCGAAGTCACCGGCTACGACGCGGTCAGCCTGCAGCCCAACTCCGGCGCCCAGGGCGAATACGCCGGCCTGCTGGCGATCCGCGCCTGGCACCGCTCGCGCGGCGAGGGCCACCGCAACGTGTGCCTGATCCCCGAGTCGGCACACGGCACCAACCCGGCCTCCGCGCAGATGTGCGGCATGCAGGTGGTGGTAACCAAATGCGACGCCAACGGCAACGTCGACGTCGACGACATCCGCGCACAGGCCGAGAAGCATGCCGACCAGCTGGCCGCGATGATGATCACCTACCCCTCCACGCACGGCGTGTTCGAGGAAGACGTGGCCGAGATCTGCCGCATTGTCCACGACCACGGCGGCCAGGTGTACACCGACGGCGCCAACCTCAACGCGCTGGTCGGCATCGCCAAGCCCGGCAAGTGGGGCTCGGACGTCAGCCACCTCAACCTGCACAAGACCTTCTGCATCCCGCACGGCGGCGGCGGTCCGGGCGTGGGCCCATGCGCGGTCAAGGCGCACCTGGAGCCGTTCCTGCCCAAGGGCCTGGGCGCCGAAGGCGCCGTGGGTATGGTCAGCCAGGCCACCTACGGCAGCGCCAGCATCCTGCCGATCAGCTGGATGTACATCACGCTGATGGGCGCCGCCGGACTGCGCAAGGCCAGCCAGGTCGCCCTGCTCAACGCCAACTACGTGTCCAGGCGCCTGACGCAGCACTACAAGACGCTGTACACCGGGCGCAACGATCTGGTCGCGCACGAATGCATCCTGGACCTGCGCCCGCTCAAGGACAGCGCCGGCGTCGAAGCCGAGGACGTGGCCAAGCGCCTGGTCGACTTCGGCTTCCACGCGCCCACGCTCAGCTTCCCGGTGGCCGGCACGCTGATGGTCGAGCCGACCGAAAGCGAATCGATGCACGAACTGGACCGCTTCATCGATGCCATGATCAAGATCCGTGAGGAGATCCGCGCCATCGAGAACGGCAGCCTGGATCGCGAGGACAACCCGCTCAAGAACGCCCCGCACACCGCCACCATGGTGTCTGCAAGCGAGTGGTCCCACGCCTATCCGCGCGAACTGGCCGCCTTCCCCCTGGCGGTGCTCAAGCAACAGAAATACTGGCCGCCGGTGGCCCGCGTGGACAACGTCTACGGCGACAAGAACGTGTTCTGCGAGTGCATCCCTGTCGCGGACTACAAGGAACAGGCCAAGGCGTAAGCCGTATCCGCCACCTCTCCTGCGAGCGGAGAATGGAAGTGGGGTCGCGTGCCATGCAGGCGGCCCCAACAAGCATCTTGCTGCCGGAGCTCTGCATGCGGCCCATGCTGCGATGCGCACACCGCTAGAGTTCGACACCCGATGATTCGGTTTCATTCGAGGCCTGCTTCGGCGCTGCCGTGGCCCAACGCACCACCTTGCCGATGCTCAAGCCCTGCACCAGGATCGAGAACACCACGATGTAATAGGTCATGCCCAGGATCAGGTCACGCGACGGCCCGGGCGGAAGCGACAGTGCCAGGGCCACCGAGATCGCCCCGCGCAGTCCGCCCCATGTCAGCACCTGCCAAGCCCCTCGCGGCATCGTGAAGTAGCGTGACAAGACCGCCATCGGCAAGCCCGCGCACAGCAGCCGCGCCAGCAGCGCCACCACGATCATGCCGGCAGCCACCAGCAGCACCTTGGCCGAGAAGGTCACCGAGGCGAATTCCAGCCCGACCAACACGAACAACACCGAGTTCAGCATCCAGTCCAGCAGTTCCCAGAACTCGTCGTGGTGCTTGCGCGTGACCTCCGACATACCCAGTTCACGCCCGCGGTCACCCACCACCAACCCGGCGACCACCATCGCCAGCGGCCCGGACACCTCCATCTCGCGCGCCAGCGCGTAGCCGCCCAGCACCGCTGCCAAAGTGATCGTGATCTCCACCTGGTAGTTGTCGATGCTGCGCAGCAAACGGTAGGTGATGTAGCCCAGCACCAGCCCGTAGATGAGCCCGCCGCCAGCCTCTCGCGCCAGCAGGATCGCGCCGTGGGTCCAGTCTGGCGAGCCGCCGCCGGCAATCATGCCCAGCAAGATCGTGAACAGCACCACGCCAATGCCGTCGTTGAACAGCGACTCGCCGCTGATCACCACGTCCATGCTGCGCGGGGCGCCCGCCTGGCGGATGATGCCGGCCACCGCCACCGGATCGGTCGGCGAGATCAGTGCGCCGAAGATCAGGCAGTAAGGGAGCGACAGCGACAACCCCACCCACGACAGCGCGGTCCACACCGCGAACCCGATCAGCAGTGTCGAGGCGACGGTGCCCAGCACCGCCAGCGCCGCGATGTGCCAGCGGTAGGAACGCAGGTCGCTGAAGTCCACACCCAGCGCGGCGGCGAACAACAGCATCGACAGCAGGCCCTTGAAGACCACTTCGGGGAAATCGATTGAACTGAGCAGGGATGTCTCGTAATGATGCAGCCCGGGAAAGCCCATGCCGTTGAGCGCGGCAAGTATCAGCGAGCCGAGCAGCGCAATCACCATCACGCCGATGGCCGAGGGCAGGCGCACGAAGCGATGGTTGACGTAGGCCAGCAAGGCCGTGAGCACCAGGACGATGACGGCGATGTTGAACATGCATGCGCTCCGTAACAGTCACTACGCACGTCCCAGCGTGCGCGGGTCCATGGTAACGGTTATCAGCGACCACCGGAGCCTTCCCATTCCTGCAAGGGAAGAAAAGGGTGCCGCGCCAGCATGCTCCCGCGCCTGCGCCACAACCCCGCCTCGATCCTCCCCTCGCAGGGGAGGAGGCCTTTCCCGCGCACCGTGCAGTTTGGCAAGCCCGCGCGATGATGTAGCCTAAAAGGCTGTCCCCCGTACGGAGACTCCGTGGCGCAATCCGAGCGCAACACCAACACCATCAAGGCGACCGTCGGCCTGGCCGTCCTCGGCGTGGTCTACGGCGACATCGGCACCAGCCCCATCTACGCCGTGCGCGAATGCTTTCGCGGACTGGCGCCCCTGCCGGTGACCGAACCCAATATCCTGGGCATCCTGTCGCTGATCTTCTGGGCACTGATCCTGGTGATCTCGACCAAGTACATGATCTTCGTGCTGCGCGCCGACAACCACGGCGAAGGCGGCATTTTCGCCCTGATTTCGCTGCTGCGTCCGGACCAGGGACAGGAGCGCCTGTCGCGGCGCATGCTGATCCTGCTGGGCCTGTTCGGCGCCGCGCTGCTGTTCGGCGGCAGCATGATCACGCCAGCCATCTCGGTGCTCAGCGCGGTCGAGGGCCTGCAGGTGGCCGCACCCGGTCTCAAGGAATGGGTGCTGCCGATCACCATCGGCATCCTGATCGGCCTGTTCGCCTTCCAGCGCCGCGGCACCGCGAACGTGGGGCTCACCTTCGGACCGGTCATGGTGCTGTGGTTTCTTCTCCTGGCCGCGCTTGGCGTCATGGCGATCGTGCACCAGCCCGGCGTGCTGCGCGCGGTGTCGCCGCAGTATGCCGCCCTGCTCATGATCCACAATGGCTGGGCCGGCTTCCTGGTGCTGGGCGGCGTGTTCCTGGTGGTGACCGGCGGCGAGGCGCTGTACGCGGACCTGGGTCACTTCGGAGCCAAGCCCATTCGTCTGGTCTGGTTCGCGCTGGTACTGCCGGCGTTACTGATCAACTATTTCGGTCAGGGCGCGGAATTGCTCACTCATCCGCAGTCGCTGAAGCAACCTTTCTTCAATATGGCGCCGCACTGGGCGCTTTATCCGGTGGTGATCCTGAGCACCGCCGCCACCGTGATCGCTTCGCAAGCGGTGATCACTGGCACCTTCTCGCTGACCCGCCAAGCCATGCACCTGGACATGATTCCGCGCATGAGTGTGCGCCAGACCGCCGAGGACAAGCAGGGCCAGATCTACATGCCTGGCGTCAACTGGACGCTGATGCTGGCCGCCTGCGGGTTGGCGCTGTCCTTCGGCTCGTCCAGTGCGCTGGCGGCAGCGTATGGACTCAGCGTCAACGCCACCATGGTGGTAACCACCATTCTTGCGTTCAACATAGCTATCGAACGCGGTGGCTGGGGGCTCCCGCGTGCCTTGCTGCTGCTGGTCAGCTTCATCAGCATCGACCTGGCCTTCCTGGTGGTCAACGGCATGAAGATCCCACAGGGTGGCTGGTTTCCCCTTGCGATGGGCGCGATCATATTCACGCTGATGGCCACCTGGCGGCGCGGTAACGACATGCTGCAGCGGTCCTACGAGGCCGACGATGTCGACGGTTCCACCTTGGCTGGGCGCCTGGAAAACAATCCGCCCGAACGCCTGCCCGGCGGCGCCGTGTTCTTCACCGCGAGCGCCGAGAGTATGCCGCAATCGCTGCTGCACCTGCTCAAGCTGACGCGCGCCCTGCAAGAGCAGATCGTCATCGTCACCGTGCAGGTCGCGCGGATCCCACGAATCAAACACGACGACCGCATCGAGGTCAAGGACCACGGCCAGGGCGTACACAGCGTCTGCCTCAACTACGGTTTCATGCAGGGCTTCAACGTTCCCTCCGACCTGGGCCTGTGCGTGGAACACGGCGACCTGTCCATAGAGCTGGACGAAGTCACCTACGACCTCGGCCGAACCTCCGTGCTGGCCGGCCGCAAAAAGCACGGCATGATGGCCTGGCGCGACCACCTGTTCGCCTTCATGGTGCGCAACAGCATGCAGGCCACCTCGCGCTACCGCATCCCGGCCGGACGCGTGGTCGAGATCGGACTTCAGC
>NZ_JAQIBU010000318.1 GCF_027858935.1 Oleiagrimonas sp.
GCCCCATGTCCGCTCCGACCTTCCAGCAGATCATCCAGACGCTGAACCAGTACTGGGCCGAATCCGGTTGCGTGCTGCTGCAGCCGCTTGATACCGAAGTGGGGGCCGGCACGTTCCATCCGGCCACCTTCCTGCGATCCCTGGGTCCAGAGCCCTGGGCTGCGGCCTACGTCCAGCCCTCGCGGCGTCCGACCGATGGGCGTTATGGCGAAAACCCCAACCGGCTGCAGCACTACTACCAGTACCAGGTGGTGATGAAGCCCAATCCCGACGATATTGTCGAGCGCTACTTCGGCTCGCTGAAGACGTTGGGCATCGACCCACTGGTGCACGACTTGCGCCTGGTCGAAGACAACTGGGAGTCCCCCACACTGGGGGCCTGGGGGCAGGGCTGGGAGGTCTGGCTCGATGGCATGGAAGTAACGCAGTTCACCTATTTCCAGCAGGCCGGCGGTCTGGAGTGTCGGCCGGTGACCGGCGAGATCACCTATGGCCTGGAGCGTCTGGCGATGTACCTGCAGAACGTGGACAACGTCTACGACCTGATCTGGACCGTGGCGCCCCACGGCGTGGTCACCTATGGCGATGTGTTCCATCAGAATGAAGTCGAACAGTCCAGCTACAACTTCGAGCATGCCAATGTCGAGGCACTGCTGCGCTGGTTTGATGTGTGCGAGTCGGAGGCCACGAAACTGGTCGCGGCCGGTTTGCCGCTGCCGGCCTACGAGCAGGTGATGAAAGCCAGCCATACTTTCAACCTGCTTGATGCACGCCGCGCAATCAGCGTGACCGAACGCCAGCGCTACATCCTGCGCGTGCGCACGCTTTCACGCGCCGTGGCCGAGGCGTATGTGCAGCAGCGTGAAAAGCTGGGCTTCCCGGGGCTGCGCACGGATCAGGAGATGACGCATGTCTGACAGGCGATCCCTGTTGATCGAGCTGGGTACCGAGGAGCTGCCGCCCAAGGCACTGGACGACCTTGCCCGCGCTTTCGCCGAAGGCATCTGCACTGGACTGGAGCAACACGGTATCGCTGCAGACCATGCCCATGCCCACACCTATTGCTCACCGCGACGACTGGCTGTGCACGTGCCCGCCGTGGCCGCGCTGCAGCCGGACCAGGCCATCGAGCGCCGTGGCCCCGCGGTGCAGGCAGGGCTTGATGCCGAGGGTCAACCCACCCGGGCCTTGCAGGGCTTTGCCGGTTCCTGCGGGGTGGACGTGGAGAAGCTCGAGCGTGTGGAGACCGACAAGGGCGCATGGTTTGTTTATCGTAGCGTCCAGCAGGGCCGGTCCACCGCCGACATGCTGCCGGAGATTGTTGCCGAGACGCTGAAAAAACTTCCGATCCCGCGGCCCATGCGCTGGGGCGCGAACACGTTCACCTTCGTGCGCCCGACGCACTGGCTGCTGGCCCTGCATGGTGACCAGGTGGTCGATTTGGAGATCATGGGGTTGCGCAGCGGGCGCATCACGCATGGTCACCGCTTCCATCACCCGCAGCCGATCAAGGTGGACGATGCCGATCAATGGCTGGGAGCACTGCGTGATGCAAAGGTGCTGGCCGATCCGGCCGAACGACGAGCCCGCATTCGCGAAGATGTCGCTCAGGCCGCCAGCGGGATGGACGCGGCACCGCGACTGTCCGATGTTCTGCTGGACGAGATTGCCAACCTGACCGAATGGCCGGTGGCAATTGCCTGCGCCTTTGAACGCGAGTTCCTGGACGTTCCGCCCGAGGCGCTCGTGACCACCATGGAAAGCAACCAGAAATTCGTGCCGGTCTACGACGCCGAGGGCATGCTGGTGGAACACTTCGTCGGTGTGGCCAACATCGACTCGACCGAACCCCAGACGATCCGTCTTGGCTACGAGCGCGTGATCCGTCCACGCTTCGCGGATGCACGCTTCTTCTACCAGGAGGACCTGAAAACTCCACTGGAGTCGTATCAGGAGGCGCTCAAACAGGTGACCTACCAGCAGTCGCTGGGTAGCGTGTGGGACAAGTGCGTGCGGGTGGCGGAACTGGCGCGTGTGACCGCCAATCGTGTCGGCGTGGATGCCGGCATGGCGACTCGAGCCGCGGCGCTGTGCAAGTGCGACCTGATGAGTCGCATGGTGGGTGAATTCCCCGAACTGCAAGGCGTGATGGGGCG